>JAZTZA010000081.1:0-2202 GCA_045637185.1 Acutalibacteraceae bacterium | reverse complement strand
GTTAGCGTTGAGGGCGATCTTGATAGCGCCTTCAGCGGCGGCGAAGGACTCGTGTCCTGCGAGGAAGCAGAAGCACTCGGTCTCTTCAGAGAGGAGCATCTTGCCGAGGTTGCCGTGGCCAAGACCGACCTTGCGGTTTTCGGCAACAGAGCCGGGGATGCAGAAAGCCTGCAGGCCGATGCCGATAGCAGCGGCGGCGTCGGACGCCTTCTTGCAGCCCTTCTTGATAGCGATAGCGCTACCGACGGTGTAAGCCCACTTTGCATTCTCAAAGCAGATGGGCTGGGTCTCCTGTACGATGGTGTAGGGGTCGATGCCGTAGCTGTCGCAGATCTCCTTGCATTCGTCGATGGAGGAGATGCCGTATTCCTTCAGAACGCCGAGGATCTTGGCCTCGCGTCTTTCATATCCTTCAAAATGTGCCATCTGTTCCTACCTCCTTAATCCTTACGGGGATCAATGTACTTAGCGGCCTCGTCAAAGCGGCCGTAGGTACCCTTGGACTTTTCGTATGCTTCGTTGGGCTCCATACCCTTCTTGATGAAGTCGGTCATCTTGCCGAGGGAAACGAACTCGTAACCGATGACTTCGTCATTCTCGTCAAGAGCCATTCTGGTGCAGTAGCCCTCGGTCATTTCGAGGTAACGAACGCCCTTTGCTCTGCTGGCGTACATAGTACCGGCCATAGAACGCTCGCCCTTACCGAGATCCTCCATACCGGCACCGATAACAAGTCCGTCCTCGGAGAAAGCGGACTGGCTGCGGCCGGAGACGATCTGCAGGAAGAGTTCACGCATAGCGGTGTTGATAGCGTCACATACAAGGTCGGTGTTGAGAGCCTCAAGGATGGTTTTGCCGGGGAGGATCTCAGCAGCCATAGCGGCAGAGTGGGTCATACCCGAGCAACCGATGGTTTCAACGAGGGCCTCCTCGATGATACCGCCCTTGACGTTCAAAGAGAGCTTGCAAGCGCCCTGCTGAGGTGCGCACCAGCCGACACCGTGGGTGTAAGCGGAGATATCCTTGATCTCCTTCGCCTGTACCCAAAGGCCTTCTTCGGGGATAGGTGCGGGTCCGTGATGCGGTCCTTTCGCAACAGGACACATTCTTTCGACTTCGGATGAGTAGTTCATGTTTGGACTCCTTTCAAAAACAGTGCTTTTCAGCGCCAAAATCTTAAACCTAAAACATTATACAGGAAAACCCTGCGTTATTCAAGCACAATATTGATAAAAATTTCACTTACGGGAATATTTTGCCCAAAAATTAAGCGAAAAAGCGTTGCGAAAAAGAAAAAAAGGGATTATAATGATTTTAACTAATGAAAGGCGGTAGTTTTTATGGCAATCTTGGTTACAGGCGGAGCCGGTTATATCGGCAGCCATACTTGTGTCGAACTTCTCAACGCTAACGAGGAGATCGTTATTATCGACAATTATTATAACTCCAAGCCCGAGTGCTTGCGCCGTATAAGCAAGATAACGGGCAAGGATTTCAAATTCTACGAGTGCGACATTCGCGACCGCGAGGGCCTGCGCCGCGTGTTCAGTGAGAACAAGATCGAGGCGGTCATTCACTTTGCCGGCTGGAAGGCGGTCGGCGAAAGCTGCCACATCCCTCTCTCGTATTACGAAAACAACATCGGCGGTACCGTTACTCTCTGCGAGGTTATGGCGGAGTTTGACTGCAAGAAGCTGATATTCAGCTCCTCGGCTACCGTATACGGCGAGAAGAACGTTGCTCCCTATAACGAGGAGATGGCCATCGGCGGCTGCACCAATCCCTACGGCAACACCAAGTATATGATAGAGGAGATGCTCAAGGACCTCTACAAGTCGGATAACAGTTGGAGCATTGTTTCGCTACGCTACTTCAACCCCATCGGCGCACACGAGTCGGGACTTATCGGCGAGGATCCCAACGGCACCCCCAACAACCTCGTTCCCTACATCGCTCAGGTCGCCATCGGCAAGCTCGACCACCTGAGCGTCTACGGTGACGATTACGACACCCACGACGGCACCGGCGTGCGTGACTACATCCACGTTGTCGACCTTGCTATCGGACATCTCAAGGCGGTGCGTTTCGTACGCGACAGAAGCGGCATCGAGGCCATCAACCTTGGCACAGGTGTCGGCTACAGCGTGCTTGACGTTGTCAAGGCATACGAAAAGGCAAGCGGCCGCGAGGTCAAGTACGAGA
>JAZTZA010000080.1:0-1762 GCA_045637185.1 Acutalibacteraceae bacterium | reverse complement strand
CCTCGTCCAGCTTGTCGCCCGTCTTTATGACGTAGCCGAGGGAGCGGTGCGTGTCGGCGGAGTCGATGTCCGCGAGTACGACCTCAACACCCTTCGCGGTGCCGTTGCAATGGTGCTGCAGAAGAATTTGCTTTTTTCGGGCACCATCAAGAAAAACTTGCGTTGGGGCAACGAAAATGCCACCGACGAAGAGCTTATCGAGGCCTGCAAGCTGGCTCAGGCCGACGAGTTCGTCCAAAGCTTCCCCGAAGGCTACGATACTTACATCGAGCAGGGCGGAACCAACGTTTCGGGCGGACAGAAGCAGCGCCTTTGCATCGCAAGAGCCCTGCTGAAGAAGCCGAAGATTCTGATTCTCGACGACTCGACAAGCGCGGTCGACACCAAGACCGATGCGTTTATTCGTGCAGGCTTCAAGCAGTACATTCCCGAAACTACCAAGATAATTATCGCACAGCGTGTGTCCTCGGTTCAGGATGCCGATATGATACTGGTTATGGATAACGGCCGCCTTAGCGCCGTTGGAACACACGAAGAATTGCTGGCGAACAGCGAGATATACCGCGAGGTATACCAGCAGCAGACCAACGGAGGTGAAGAGCATGAGTAAGCCCGATATGGCAAAAATGCCACCTCGCAAGCTCGACTTCAGCTCTCTTGGCAGAGTGGTCAAGCTTCTCTTCAAATCCTATCCCGCACTTGTGCCGATAACGATGGTCTGCATCGTTTTTACTGCCCTTGTATCCTCCATCCCCGCCATCTTTATGCAGAAGGTAATGGCGGTGGTGACCGACCATCTTGACAGGCAAGACTTCAACTGGGATGTTGCCAAGGGTGAGATAATTCCCTTGGTCGCCATACTGATAGGACTGTACGTGCTCTCAATGGCCCTCATCACCCTCTATACACAGTTGATGGCATACATCACGCAGGGCTTCTTGAGCAAGATGCGTTGCAGGATGTTCGACGGTATGCAGGACCTGCCGATAGGCTATTTCGATACCCATCAGCACGGCGATATTATGAGCCACTACACCAACGACATCGATACCCTGCGTCAGCTTGTGTCCCAGTCGCTTCCTCAGCTGCTTCAGTCGAGCGTCATCGTCCTGACGGTGCTGAGCATTATGCTATGGTATAGCATCTGGATGACCCTCATCGTGCTTGCAGGTGTTGTTGCGATGTTCTTTGTCTCAAAGGTCATCGGCGGAGGAAGTGCAAAGTACTTCATCCGTCAGCAGCGCTCCATCGGTAAGACTGAGGGCTTCGTGCAGGAGATGATGAATGGTCAAAAGGTGGTCAAGGTGTTCTGCCACGAGGAGCAGGTCAAGGAGGACTTTGACGCGATCAATGAGGAGCTTTTCTCTGACAGCTACCGCGCCCACGCCTATGCCAATTCCCTTGGTCCGATCATCTTTAACATCGGCAATATACTTTACGTTATATGCGCCACGGTGGGCGGACTTTTCCTCTTGCTCGGGGTAAACAACCTCAGCATTTCGGGCCTCGCCTTCACCATCGATATCATCGTGCCCTTCCTGAATATGACCAAGCAGTTTACCGGCAACGTCAATCAGGTCTCTCAGCAGATAAACTCGGTCGTAATGGGTATGGCAGGTGCCGAGCGCATCTTTGCCCTTATGGATGAGAAGCCCGAGACCGACGACGGCTACGTTACCCTCGTCAACGCCGAGGTTGCCGCCGACGGCAGTGTAACCGAGTCCGAAAAGCATACGGGATATTGGGCTTGGAAGCATCCCCA
>JAZTZA010000079.1:0-1500 GCA_045637185.1 Acutalibacteraceae bacterium | reverse complement strand
GGTCTTGTCGATCTTGTAGTCGAGGTTGCCGTTCGATATCTCCTCGGCGCCCCTTTGCAGCCGCCTGAGAAGTATTACCAACGCGACAAGCCCAAGACCGAGCAAGAGCTTTTCGATAAACCAAAGGAACGGCAGGGGGCGGAAATTATTGGAGGCGCAATAGACCAAGCCGATGATCTCGACAAAGGCAAGTCCTCCGAAAGCCAAGGCCGCCTTCCAGTAAAGAGGGAGTTTCTTGGCAAGGGTCACGACACCCTTGAAGATTGCCTTAAAGCATCGCTTAGCAACGCGCAGAACCTGCGCGATAATGGTGTTGCGCCACCATTTCGGAGTCTTCAGGCGGGCGGCAAGGGCGGTTATGACCCACAGTACCATCACCGCGATGGCGCATACCGAGGCGATGCCTACGGCAAGTTCAAGCCATTGATAGTAATGCCTTCTGTAAAGCCAATCGCCCTCGATGCAATCGATTGCCAACGCAGACAGCATAACCGTAAAGAAGGTCGCGATTGCAACTACAAGGTCGATAGGCACCTTATCTATCCAAGTCAGGTAGACGCCTTCGACGCCGTTTTTACGGCCTGCGCCGAAGCATAGCATTACGGTCAGCAGGATGAAGAAAATTGCGCTTATCGGGCAGATGTAGAGCACAATAGTGGAAATGCTGAGCAACCACTCAGCGATACTGAGAGAGGTTTTGATGGAGTCGTCGGCGCGCAGGTCGGAGCGGATATGGCCGTTGACAACAATGTCGGTCAACTCGTCCTGATAATATTCAATCGCGCAAGTGTAGCTGACAATGCTACCGTCAGACTCAGAATAAACGGGCATATTATCTGCAGAACTTACTCGCACACTGTCGTCTTCGCGGAAATTAACGATGTATTCATCGCACTCCTCTATGGTAGCAAAGGTTGCGGTCGCAATCTGCAGAGTCTTACCCTCTTCGGTGACGATGCGCCAATATGATGTCAGCGACGCCTGCGAGTCGACATAGTAGTTACCAAAGAGCAACTTGCCATCTTTGTCGGTGGCTGTGAAGAAATAGTTGGTATTCTCCTCACCGAAGCAGACGTCGAATTCGCCTGTTTCCTCGAAAGGCACGTCGTAACTGTCGATATTTATCAGGTACTCGCTGTAAAGCTCGCGAACTTCATAATTCTTTTCCGAGATCGAGTGTTGAAGCACCGAGTCGGTAAGGCTTTTACCGTCGCGGTAGGCTCCGGCATCGGCAAGAAGCAGTATAATATAGCCGCTGAAAACAAAGGTCAGCGCCGCCAACACTGCAAGAATAAATGCAAAGGTGCGGGTCGCAAAACTGTTTACAAATCGTCTCATTTAACATCACCCTCCAATTTGTATCCCTTGCCCCACACTACCTTCAGGTAACGCGGCTCGGCAGGGTTTATTTCAATTTTCTCACGCAGATGGCGGATATGCACCGCCACCGTGTTTTCGGCACCGATGGGGTCATCGTGCCACACCTTTCTATATATCTCC
>JAZTZA010000078.1:0-2218 GCA_045637185.1 Acutalibacteraceae bacterium | reverse complement strand
AAGAAAAAGCCCGAAGGATACCTTTCTGCAAAGGAATCCCGCAGGATCTCGCGCGAAAATCGCAAGATCACCAACGCGCTCGAAAAACAGTATAAGCGTAAGAACGTGCCCGAAAGCGAGTATCTGACTCAGATGAAGGATGCCGCCAACGCACTTGAGATAGACAATCTGCAGGCCTACTTCTTCACCGATGTCGGCACCGTCAAGGCGGTCGACGGCATCTCCTTTGAGGTCCCCGCAGGAAAGACGGTCGGCGTTGTCGGCGAGTCGGGTTGCGGAAAATCGGTCACCAGCCTTTCTATAATGCAGCTTTTACAGCGTCCTCAGGGACAGGTTGTCGGCGGAGAAATTCGCCTTAACCTCGGCGACAAGGCATACGACATCACCAAGACTCCTATCGAAGCGATGCAGCATCTGCGCGGCAACTTCATTTCTATGATCTTTCAGGAGCCGATGACCAGCCTTAACCCCGTCTTCCGTATCGGCGCTCAGGTTGATGAGGTCATCGAGCTTCACGACGGCAAGAATATGAGCAAGCAGGAGATAAAGGAGCGCACCATCGAACTTCTTGAGATGGTCGGAATTGCCAACAGCGAGGGCGTATACCGTATGTATCCGCACGAGCTTTCGGGCGGAATGCGTCAGCGCGTTATGATCGCTATGGCGCTTGCCTGCAACCCCAAGCTTATCATCGCCGACGAGCCTACTACCGCTCTCGACGTTACCATTCAGGCGCAGATTCTCGACCTGCTGCAGAGCCTTAAGGATCGCATCAACTCGTCCATTATGCTTATCACCCACGACCTCGGAGTTATTGCCGAGATGGCTGACTACGTCGTGGTTATGTACGCAGGCAGAGTTATCGAAAAGGGAACCGCGCAGGAGATCTTTGAAAACCCTGCCCATCCCTACACCATCGGACTGATGGCATCCAAGCCGGTCGTCGGCAAAGAGGTCGACAAGCTTTATTCCATTCCCGGCAAGGTGCCTAACCCCGTTAATATGCCTAACTACTGCTACTTCAAGGACCGCTGTGAGATGTGTGTCGAGGGTTGCGAGGGTGCATATCCCTGCGAGATCAGCCTTTCCGACACCCACAAGGTCTCTTGCTACCGCTTTTATGACAAGAAGGAGGGTGAAGCTCAATGAGCAAGGAAAACTTAGTCATCGATAACAACTTCACCCCCGTCGAATATGATCCGCAGTATATCCTGCAGGTCAACGAGCTCAAGAAGTATTTCCCCATCAAGGGCGGAATGTTCTCCCACACCGTCGGTTATGTTAAGGCGGTCGATGGAGTAACCTTTAACCTTAAGCGCGGAACCACGATGGGACTCGTCGGCGAATCGGGATGCGGAAAGACTACTACCGGCCGCGCCATTCTTCGCCTTTCGGGTGAGAAGACGGGCGGTCAGGTGCTCTTCAACGGTCAGGAGGTCTACGACCTTTCCAATGCTGAGATGCGTGCCCTGAGAACCAAGATGCAGATCATCTTTCAGGACCCCTTTTCATCCCTTTCTCCCCGTCTTCCCGTCGGTGAGATAATCGGTGAAGCCGTCCGCGAGCACAACCTTGTACCCAAGGCTGAGTTCAACGACTATATCGATCAGGTTATGGATAACTGCGGACTTCAGCCCTTCCATAAGGAGCGCTATCCCCACGAGTTTTCGGGCGGCCAGCGTCAGCGTATCTGTATTGCGCGCGCCTTGGCACTCAACCCCGAGTTCGTGGTCTGCGACGAGCCTGTTTCCGCCCTCGACGTGTCCATTCAGGCGCAGATAATCAACCTGCTCAAAGAATTGCAGGAGAAATATGCACTGACCTACCTCTTCATTTCACACGACCTGTCGGTCGTTGAGCATATCTCCGACTCGGTCGGCGTTATGTATCTGGGCAACCTCGTCGAGTACGGCGATACCAAGGACATCTTCCGCAATCCCTTGCATCCTTATACCAAGGCACTCTTCTCCGCTATCCCCGTGCCTGACCCGTCGGTCAAGATGAACCGCATCGTGCTGGAAGGCGATCTTCCCAGCCCCGCAAATCCCCCCAAGGGTTGTAAGTCCCATACCCGTTGCGCCAAGTGCACCGAGCGTTGCAAGAACGAGGCTCCCGCCTTCCGTGAATACGCTCCCGGTCATTTCGTTGCCTGCCACCTCTACGATACTGAGGATGCGAAGTCGGAGGCCAAGCGGTCTTAGGAAGACAAAGTTGGTCT
>JAZTZA010000077.1:0-9008 GCA_045637185.1 Acutalibacteraceae bacterium | reverse complement strand
TGATCTTGTTGCGGTTGGCACGCAGGTCGCTGGCGGTGGTGTTGGCCTGAAGCTTCTCGTTATAGAGGGCGATGGCCTCGTCAACGAGGGGCAGCTTGGCATCCTTGAACTTCTTGCGGATGTTCTCCTTTACAAGTTCGGGGTTCTCCCTTACGAATTTGATATCGAGCATAAAAAACTTCCTCTTTTGCTGAAAATTTCTTTAATAAAGGTATAATATCACCGATTTATCGGTTTGTCAATGCGCCCAATCCCCATATGAGACCCTTTTGGCCGATTTTCAGGTGCTAATTTGCGCCAACTGCTTGTATTTTTTTGCACCTTATGCTATAATGTACCGAAATCGGCATAAAATGTCACACGTAATCTGATTTTCGAAAGAATAGGCGGTAAAGGTAAATGAAGCATATTGATATTCGTGAACTTTTCACCAACCCCGAGCCCTATGTTGACAGCTCGGTGGTTATCTGCGGTTGGGTCCGCACCGCGCGCGACTCAAAGAATATCGCTTTTATCGAGGTAAACGACGGAACCTACCTCAACAATCTGCAGTTGGTCATCGATAAGGCAAAGGTGGACGAGGCCTCCTTTAAGGATGCGCTGAGCGTCGGCACTTCGCTGACCGCTACCGGCAAATTCATCCGCTCGGAGAGAAACGGCTTTGAGATGGAGCTCGAGAGCATTACCATCCTCGGCACCTGTGCTCCCGACTATCCTCTGCAGAAGAAGCGTCACTCTCCCGAGTTTCTGCGCACCATCCCTCACCTGAGGGTGCGTACCCGCTACTTTGAGGCTGTCTTTGCCGTGCGCGACCAGCTTTCTCACGCGGTTCATAACTACTTCCACAAGAACGGCTACCGCTATATCCACGCTCCCATTATTACGGGCAGCGACTGCGAGGGCGCGGGTGAGATGTTCCGCGTCACTACTCAGCCTTGGGATGCTCCTTATAAGACCGAGGAAGAGTATTATGCCGACGACTTCTTCGGCAAGAAGGCGGGACTGACCGTTTCCGCCCAGCTTGAAGGCGAGATGGCGGCGATGGGTCTTGGCAGAATATACACCTTTGGCCCCACCTTCCGCGCCGAACACAGCAACACCACCCGTCACGCCGCTGAGTTCTGGCACATTGAGCCCGAGATCTGCTTTGCCGACATCGACGACGTCATCGAGATCGCGGAGGACTTCATCAAGTCCATCGTCCGCGACGTTATGGAAAACTGCCCTGCCGAGATGGCCTTCTTTGATCAGTGGGTCGAGAAGGGCCTCATCGATAAGCTCAACAATATGCTCAACAGCGATTTCGCCCGCATCACCTACACCGAGGCGGTCGACATTCTCAAAAAGTCGGGTCAGGATTTCAAGTTCCCTGTTGAATGGGGCGAGGACCTTGCCACCGAGCACGAGCATTATCTGACCGAGGAGGTCTTTAAGCGTCCTCTCTTCGTTGTCGACTACCCGAAGGAGATCAAGTCCTTCTATATGAAGCAGAACGACGACGGCAAGACGGTCGCCGCCACCGACCTGCTGGTGCCCGGAATCGGCGAGATCATCGGCTGCAGTGAGCGCGAGGCCGACCTTGGTAAGCTTGAGGAGGCTATGCGCGTTCGCAATATGAACCCCGAATTGTACGGAGAGTACCTTGACACCCGCCGTTACGGCAGTGTGCCGCACAGCGGATTCGGTCTTGGCTTCGACCGTATGATGATGTATATCACCGGCGTGCAGAACATTCGCGATACCCTTCTGTTCCCGCGCACAGTCGGATCCCTGTAAGAAGTTTTTTAGAAAGCCTCTGTTGGTCAAAACAGAGGCTTTTTTCGCCAAAAAGGAGGACGTTATGCGAAAGGCAGTTGTAACGCTGTTTATCATATTGGCATTTTGGTTTATGATCCCTCTGCCTTGGGGGATATTGCATATCGGAATGATATATCCTGCAGTTTTGTTCTTGGTTGCCGCTTGGGCGGTGGCCAAACCCGATAGGATCAAAAAGGTGTTTTCGGGACGCTTTCGAAGGGTGGTAAGGGCGTTGCTTGTACTTATTATAATCGGCGTGTTAGCGGTTGCGGTGCCGATCGGCTTTATGGTGGGTGCCGCCTGCAAGGCACCTGCTGAAGATGCGACAGTCATCGTGCTTGGCTGTCAGGTCAGGGGAAGCGAGCCCTCCCGTATGCTCACCGACCGATGCAACGCGGCCCTTGAATATCTCAACGCCCACCCCGATGCAAAATGTGTTGCCTCGGGCGGAAAGGGAAGCGGCGAGAACATCTCAGAGGCGCAGGCGATATTCAACTACCTTGTTTCCCACGGGATAAGCGAGGACAGAATATTCATCGAGGACAGGTCGACCAGCACCGCCGAAAACCTCGCCTTTTCGGCCGAGGTCATCCGCGAAAACGGACTCGGTACCGAGGTGGCCATCGCCTCCGACAATTTCCATCAGCTTCGCGCGTCGATATTTGCAAAGCGCAACGGCCTGACCGCTACATCGCTCGGTTGCCCGACCTATTGGTTCCTTACCGCAGGCTACTGGACCAGAGAGGTGCTCGCCGTTTACAAAGCGGTCATTTTCGGCTCTTAAAAAGGTAAAATCATATTGCTAAAGCCGTAAATATATGGTATAATCAACCCAAATTGACAGGGAGGTTTTGACCGATGAAGATTAAGATTCTCAATGACGAATATTGGTACGGAGGAGCGGGAGTCAGCGGACACCATATGCCGCTTGATAAGGGCTCCGAGTTCCATCTTGACTACATAAATAATATTTTCCCCGGAATAGGCAGTGATGCTGAGGCGGGATTCTTCCTTTCCAACAAGGGCCGTTACATCTGGTGTGACGACGCATTCAAGATCGATTTTGAAAATGGGGAGATCACGGTCGAGGGCGAGCACGAGATAATCTTAAGCGAGGGTCACGAAACCTTGCGCGGCGCCTATATGGACGCGATGAACAAGCATTTCAAGTTCAACGGCGAGATTCCTGCCGTCGAGTTTTTCACCCATCCCCAGTACAACACCTGGATCGAGCTTCTGCGCGACGAGAATCAGGAGGACGTCCTCAAGTACGCGCATAACATCGTCGATAACGGAATGCCCAAGGGCATCCTTATGATCGACGGCGGCTGGCAGCGCGATTTCGGTGTCTACGAGTTCGATAAGGAGATCTTCCCCGATCCCAAGGCTATGCTCGACGAACTGCACGAGCTCGGCTTCAAGGTTATGGTGTGGATAAGCCCCATCATCGCCTCCGCAGGAAAGAGATACCGCTATCTCAAGAGCAAGGATTATCTTATCAAGGATAAGAACGGCAACCCTGCTATTCGCGAGTGGTGGAGCGGTTACTCCTGTATGTTTGACTTCTCCAATCCCGAGGCTTGCGAGTGGTTTGACGGCGAGATCAAGAATTTGATGGCTCTCGGTGTCGACGGAATCAAGATGGACGCGGGCAGTCCCTGTTTTTATACTGACGACGACATCACCTACGGCAACGTCACCGGCCACGGCCAGACCAATTGCCTGTGCAAGTTCACCGCCCAGTATCCCTACAACGAAAACCACGGCACCTGGAACGCAGGCGGTACAGCCGTTGTATCCAGACTTCAGGATAAGCATCACGAGTGGGAGGGCGGACTTGACCTGCTCCTGCCCGACACCTTGACTCAGGGCATCCTCGGCTATGCTTACAGCTGCCCCGATATGATCGGCGGCGGCGAGGAGACCTCCTTCTACAACGATGCAAAGCTCGACCACGAACTCTTCATCCGCTGGGCTGAGGCAAGCGCTTTGCTCCCGATGATGCAGTTCTCGGCTGCTCCTTGGAGGGTGCTGACCGAGGAGGAATTCAAGCTGGTCAACTCCTATGCTGAGCTTCGTGTCAAGTTCGGCGAGTACATCTGCAACTGCGCTAAGGAAACCTCCGTCAAGGGCGAGCCCATTGCACGTTATATGGTGTATCAGTACCCCAACCACGGTTATGAGAAGATTACCGACCAGTTTATGATCGGTGAAGACCTGATGGTAGCACCCGTGCTGACCAAGGGCACTACTTCGAGGGACGTTTACATTCCCGATGGCGAGTGGGAGGCCGACGACGGCACCCGTTACACCGGCCCGAAGAAGATCACCGTTGATGCTCCGCTTGAAAGATTGCCCTATTTCACAAAGGTAAAATAATTACATACACATAAAAAAAGAATGACCTTTCGTCTGGAAGGTCATTCTTTTTTTATGTAGTTTTTATAGCAGAGGTATTCCTGCCTTTTCGCAGGCGGCAACCGTCTCCTTGTCCCATATACTGCACTGCACCTCGCCTATATGGGCGCAACCCAAAAGCAGCATACAGAGTCGGGACTGACCTATTCCTCCGCCGATGGTCAGAGGAAGCTCGTCGTTGAGCAGCATCTTGTGGAAGGGGAACTCGCGGCGGTCGTTACAGCCCGATATCTCCAACTGCTGAGCGAGCGACTCGGCGTCGACGCGGATGCCCATACTCGATATCTCAAATGAGCGGTCAAGCACCTCGTTGTAGAAGAGCAGGTCGCCGTTGAGGGCCCAATCGTCGTAGTCGGGTGCGCGTCCGTCGTGGGACTTGCCCGATCTGAGAGCACCGCCGATCTGCATAATGAATGCAGTGGGATGCTCCTTGAGCAGAGCGTCCTCGCGCTGTTTTGAAGTCAGCTCGGGATAGCGGTCTTCAAGCTCCTGCGAGGTGATGAAATAGACGTCGCGGCTGAGGTTGGTGGTCAGCTGAGGATACCTTGTACGCAGGCGGTTGTTGACGTCGCAGATGACGTTGACGATCTGACGGACGGTCTGCTGCAGATAGTCGATGGTGCGATCCTCGCGCGAAATTATCTTCTCCCAATCCCATTGGTCGACGTAGATGGAGTGGATATTGTCGAGGTCCTCGTCGCGCCTGATGGCGGTCATATCGGTGTAGAGGCCCGAATGCATAACAAAGCGGTACTTCTGCAGGGCCAACCGCTTCCACTTTGCAAGGGAATGGACAACCTGCGCCTGAGCCTTAACGGCGGGCACGTCAAAAGAAACGGGACGCTCGATGCCGTTGAGGTCGTCGTTAAGTCCCGAGTCGCCCGTAACGAAAAGGGGAGCCGAAACGCGCTTGAGCTTGAGGATGCTCGAAAACTCCTCCTCAAATGTATGCTTAATCATTCCGATGGCCTTCTGGGTGTCGTAGCTGTCAAGCTGGGGACGGTAGCCCTCGGGAATATAGATTCGGTTCACGCAAAACACCTGCTTTACTTAAAAATGCGAATAATACGGTATTATAGCATACTCTTTCCCGTTAGTCAATTATATCGGCGCAAAGAAAAGGGCATACTGAAAGCACAAAGGGATCTATTTCTTTTCCCCTGAGTCGAGGTCAAGGAAAATGATGTCGTGCTCGGGCTGACGGCTGTCGGCAGGGGGCGGGGTCATATAGTCCCCGAATGCGATGCGCAGATAGTCGTCGTAGCCGACGGGAACGGGCATCTGCTTTCCTTCAAAGTTCATATTTACAGCCGAAGCGAAGGCACCCTTTGGGTACTCCTTTTGCATATAGTGGGGGCCGGCGCAAAGCTCGGTTATCTTATCGCAGTCGGCGATGGGATAGCGGCTCATACGCTTTTGCGCGTTCAGCCAGATGCGTCGGCGCGCCTTTTTCGACGGCACGCAGGCGAGCAAAAGCCGTCCGCCCCATTCAACCAATTTGCCGTGGTTGACGGGGACCACCTGCGCAAGAAAGAGGGAGTATATCAGCGCGTTCAGCTTCTGCACCTTGCGGTGCCAACCTGTCGGGCATCCGTCGAGGGGGAAGATGTCAATGGCGATGCCGTGGGGCATATCGATATCCTTGGTCTGCTCGCGGATGCAGGTGGTGTTTTTGTCCACGAGGGTGGTGAAAATGTTGCCGTAGTCCCTGCTTTCGTCAGGATGGAGAAGGGCATAGCGGTCGGTGTCCTGCCATATCTGATGCAACCGCTCGTAGTCCTCGCGGGGCATAAAGACGTCGGCATCGTCGTCCCACGCGATGAAGCCGCCCTCTCTTACCGCGCCGATGCAGCAGCCGCCGCAAAGGTAGAAGAGAAGACCGTTTTTGTCGCAGAAATCCTTGAACACCTCGAGCATATCAAGGGTTCTCAGCTGAAGCCTGCGCAGTTCGCCGTCGCTAAAGCAATAGCCCATTTTTCTCACCTCGGTTGATTTACGATGTTGACAGGCTCCCCCTTCAAAAAGGCGGCAAGGTTGCCCGCGACGATGTCGATAAGTCGGCGTCGCGCTTCAATGGTCGCCCAGGCGGTGTGGGGAGTGATGATGCAGTTCTTGGCCTGCAAAAGCGGATTATCCTCGCGCATCGGCTCGACCGACACAACGTCGATGCCCGCCCCTGCGATAGTGCCGTTGTTGAGTGCGTCGCAAAGGTCGTTTTCCACCACCGTACCGCCACGCGAGGTGTTGATGAAATAGGCGGTGGGCTTCATAAGGGCGAGGGAATCGCGGTTGATGATGTTTTTGGTCTGCTCGTTGAGGGGGCAGTGGAGGGTCAGGTAATCGCTTCGCCTGAACAGGTCCTCTTTCGATACGATTTCATAGGGGCAGTCGGTGGGAGTGGTACGGGTGTGGATAATGACCTTCATTCCGAAAGCATCACCCAGCCTTGCCACCGCCTTGCCGATGGCACCGAAGCCGAAGATGCCGAGGGTCTTGCCCTTGATCTCCTGCATCGGCTCGGTCAGGTAGGTGAAGGCGGCGCTTCTGCACCATTCGCCCGAATGGACGGTGTCGTTGTAACGGGTAAGGCTGACCGACAGCCCGAGAATAAATGCAAAAACCTGCTGAGCCACCGAGTCGGTGGAGTAGGAGGGAGCGTTGGCAACGCATATACCGCGCTCGTTGGCGGCGTCGAGGTCAATATTGTTGTACCCCGTTGCGAAGAGCCCGACGTATTTAAGGTCGGGGCAATTTTCTATTACCTCGCGGTCGATGACCGCCTTGTTACAGATGATGGCGTTTGCATTTTTGGCACGCGCGATAAGCTCATCCCTTGAAACAAGGTCGTAGACCTCGGTGTCCGCTAAGGTCAGAATGGGGCCAAGGTCGACGTCGTTATCGGCAACAACTGTGCAACGGTCAAAAATCACCGTTTTGAACATAGTCATCCCTCCTGTTCATTGATTATTGTAATGCAAAAACAAGTCGGATGCAATAACTTTTGAGTATATTCTCATTGAAATTCCAAAAGATAAGGAAAATATCATCTGTAAAAAGGAGGCTGCCTGTATGTTCAAACGAGGTGCAGGTATTCTTTTGCCGATAAGCGCCCTATGGAGCGAGGGCGGGATAGGCACGCTCGGAGAGGCGGCGTATAGGTTTGTTGACAGGCTGGCTGAGGCAGGGCAAAAGTATTGGCAGGTTCTGCCTAACGGGCCGGTAGGAGAGTCAGGCAGTCCCTATCAGCCCGATTGCGCGTTGGCAGGCAATCCCTTTTACATCGATCTCAACAGGCTGCACCGCGTAGGGCTTCTGCGCAAGAACGAGATGCCGGTCAGCGACGGCCGCTTCGTCAACTATTCGCAGATATGCCGCGAGCGGCCTCGACTGCTGAAGGAGGCCTTTGCGCGTTTTCGCAGGGGTGACGGGATGGACGAGTTTTGCCGCGAAAATGCCGAGTGGCTCGACGGGTATGCGCTTTTTTACGCGCTGAAAAAGCACTTTCACGGCGCCGATTTCAGAAGCTGGCCCGAGCAGGTGCTTCACCGCGACAAGCAGGCTCTTGAGCGGCTGAGCGAGGAGCTTGACGAGGACATCCGCTTTTGCAAGTTCTGTCAGTACGCCTTTTTTACCGATTGGTACGCACTGCGCCGCTATGCCAACGAGGCAGGGGTAAAAATAATCGGCGATATGCCGATATACGTGTCGCCCGACGGAGCAGACGTGTGGTTGCACCCCGAGCAGTTCGAGGTGGATGCCAATCTAAATTTGACCAAGGTTGCGGGAGTGCCGCCCGATGAGTTTTGCAAGGACGGGCAAAGATGGGGCAACCCCCTCTACAATTGGGAGGTAATGGAGAGCGACTCTTTCGGCTGGTGGCGCAGACGAATGGAGCAGGCCTCGGTTATGTACGACGCCGTGAGGATAGACCATTTCATCGGCTTTGCGCGGTTCTATTCCATACCTGCCGAGAGCAAGGACGCGCGAAGCGGCCGTTGGCGCAGGGGACCGGGTATAAGGCTGACACGGGCACTTGACGAGGTACGGGGCGACACCGACCTGCTTGCCGAAAATCTCGGAATAATGCACCCGACGGTCGAAAGACTGCTTGAGCGAACGGGGAATTACGGAATGAACGTGATGCAGTTCGGCTTTGACGGCTCGCCCGACAACCGCCATCTGCCTCACAACGCGCAGAAAAGGACGGCGGTGTATATCTCCACCCACGACAGCGACACCGCTATGGGCTGGATAGGGAAATGCCCTCCCGACGAGCAGAAATATGTCGCCGATTACGTCGGCGCACGCACTAGAAATCAGATGCACGACAGCCTGATCAGAGCGGTCTACGCGCAGGTCAGCGACCTCGCGATTTTGCAGATGCAGGACGTACTGGGGCTCGGGTCATCGGCGCGAATGAACACGCCGGGCACCGCGACGGGCAACTGGCGTTGGCGAATGGCACAGCATGAGTTCAGTGACCTTGTCGCGCAGAAATTAAGGGGGCTTGCAACCCTCTACGGCAGATAAAATTCACTATATAAAGGGGAGAAAGCTTTATGGCAAAATTTGAGACCATCGTAAAGAGCGACCTTGCAAAGATAGGGCGAAGCATCGAGACCGCATCGGTCGGCGAGCTTTACAACGCGGTTGCACGCGGTGTCGTGGGTCAGGTTGCGACCAAATGGTGCCGACCGCGCAAGAAAAGGTGCGCCGCCTATCTCTCGGCGGAATTTCTCATCGGCAGAAGCATTTACAGCAACCTGCTCAACGCCCGACTCGACGAACGGTTC
>JAZTZA010000076.1:0-4203 GCA_045637185.1 Acutalibacteraceae bacterium | reverse complement strand
GGCTATTTCTCCGGTAATGTGCCGCGTCGCGAGTATCTTTGATGCGGTGCGCGGGCCGAGTGCGTCGGGCGTAATGGCGGTGTTGCCCAACCCAACCACCAAAACCGTTCCGTCCTCGTCGAGCAGCTCGCGCAGCTCTCTGCGGATGGCGGTCACGATGTCCTCGCCCCCTATCTCATCCGAAAAGGGAGGCACCTCCACCGTCACGTAGGTGCCCATCGGCCTGTCGATAGCCTCTGCGCCCTCCTTGCTGTGAACGTGGATACGCGATATCTTGACGTGACCGAAGGAGGACTCCTCGGAGGTAATGCCTGAGGCCTGCTGCCCGACCTCTTCCATCTTTTCAACCGCCAAATCGGTTCTGAAAGTCACTTTTTATTCCCCCGTGATCTAAGTTTTATAGATAGTATGTACGGCAAAGAGGTGATTAACCGCAAATTCTTTGACAAACCGACGAAGGATGTTATAATAATTAGGTATCGGAGGGAAGTGCTGATGTTAAAACGATTTTTAAGCTATTATAAACCGCATAAACGTATCTTTGCGCTCGATATGGGAGCCTCTCTGCTCGTGGCATTGATAGGTGTCGTCTACCCGATAGTCATACGCTCTATGCTCAATGACCTGATACCTAATCAGAAGTACCGCCTTATAGTATTTGCAGGACTGACCCTGCTGTTGCTATATTTCGTTAGGATGTTGCTCAACTTCTTCATTCAGTACGAGGGTCACATTATGGGTGTCAGGATGCAGGCACAGATGCGAAGCGACCTCTTCAACCATCTTCAGCGCCTGCCCTTTACTTTTTATGACACGCACGAGACGGGTAAGATTATGTCAAGGCTGACCAACGACCTGATGGATATAAGCGAGCTTGCCCATCACGGCCCCGAGAACGTCATCATCTGCGGCATATCGGTCATTATATCCTTCGTCTACCTGTCCACCATAAACCTGTGGCTGTCTCTCATCGTTTTTGCCTGCGTGCCCTTTTTGGTTATAGTGTCCTTGCTAACCAGAGCAAAGATGCGGGATGCCTTTCAGCGCAGCCGTAAATCGATTGCCGCCATCAACGCTTCTCTTGAAAGCAGTATCTCGGGTATTCGCGTGACCAAGGCCTTCACCAACGCTGAAAAGGAGCGCGAGAAGTTCGAGGTCGGCAACGAGCAGTTCAAGCAGGCAAGCCGCGATGCCTACAAGGCGATGGGAATATTCCATTCCTCGACCACCTTTATAACCGACGTCTTCAACGTCGTAATCGTTATAGCGGGCGGCCTGTTTATGTACGCGGGTAAGATCGATTTCGGCGACTATTCGGCCTTTATCGTGTCGGTCAACCTCTTTTTGAATCCCATAAACACCCTGATAAGATTTATGGAGCAGTTGCAAAGCGGCGTTGCAGGCTTCGAGCGTTTCGTTGAGATAATGGATATGGAGCCTGAGCTTGATAGTGCTGATGCCCGTCCCGTTGACCGCCTGCGTGGAGAGATCGAGTTTCGCAACGTCTCCTACGGATACGAGAAGGACCGCGACGTGCTAAAGGATATCAGTATGAAGGTTGATAGCGGCAAGACCTTTGCCCTCGTCGGCTCAAGCGGCGGCGGAAAGACCACCGTCTGCCACCTGATACCCCATTTTTACAACGTGGAAAAGGGCGAGATACTGCTCGACGGACAGGATATCAGGTCGATAACCCTTGAGTCACTTCGTCGCAACATCGGCATAGTCCAGCAGGACGTCTACCTATTTAACGCAAGCATACGTGACAACATCCTCTACGGACGGCTTGACGCCACCGATGAGGAGGTCTATCTTGCGGCCAAGCGGGCCAATATCCACGATTATATTATGTCGCTCGACGAGGGGTACGACACCGTCATCGGTGAGCGCGGAGTGCGTCTTTCGGGCGGACAGAAGCAGCGGCTTTGTATCGCGCGCGTCTTTTTGAAGAATCCGCCTATCCTCATTCTCGATGAGGCGACGAGCGCGCTTGACAACACTACCGAGATAATGATCCAGCAGGCACTCGACGAGCTTTGCGAGGGACGCACCACTTTGGTGGTGGCGCATCGTTTGTCCACCGTAAAGAATGCCGATGAGATAGCCGTCATCGACGAGGGCAAGATCGTCGAGCAGGGTAACCACGATGAGCTTATAACCCAAAACGGAATCTACGCAACCCTCTACAACCAACAATTCCGCGAGGAATAAGGTCGGTTTAAGAATTAGAAATCACGGAGGATATTAGGATGACTGATTTTAGCATCAATGAAATGCATGAAATGCAGAAAGCCTTGCAGGATAAGTATAAGGATAGGTGGGAGCCGATTTGTGCAGATGCCGGCAAGAATAAATTGCTCTGGATGATCGGAGAAATAGGTGAAGTTATTGATATCGTTAAAAAACACGGTGGGACAAAGGCTTCGCAGGATGAGAAAATAAGAAAAGATTTGATCGAAGAATTGGCAGATGTCCTTATGTACTATAACGATGTTATGCTTTGCTACGAAATTACTGCGGATGAATTAAAGCATTCGTATACACAGAAGTTTGCTAAGAATATGAGTCGCTGGTAAAATTAATGTATAGGCGATCTCTTGGCAAAACAAAGGCTCCCTTTACACAAGGGAGCCTTTGATAGTTGTTCAACTTAAAACCGACCTGTCTGTTACAGGTCGGTTCAACTTTTTTATCACAACTCAAATATCTTCTTAACCTCTGACTCAAGGTCCTTCCACACCAAGAGGTTATCTTCAATAATCATATACCCGTGCCACGAGTCCTCCTTGGGAATAGAAACCGAGCCGGGATTGATATACAGATATCCGTTGAACTCAGTACAGGCAGGCACGTGGGTGTGTCCGTGCAGGAGGATATCCCCTTGCTTCATCGGAGGGGGCGAGTCGGTGTTATAGCGATGCCCGTGGGTGACGAAAAGGGTGTGCTTGCCGAGCGGAATAAGGGCGTAATCGGCAAGGATGGGGAAGTCGAGCACCATCTGGTCGACCTCTGTATCACAGTTTCCGCGCACGCAGAACAGCTCGTTTTTCACATCGTTGAGCATACTAATGACCTGCTTGGGCGCATAGCCCTCGGGCAGATCGTTCCTCGGCCCGTGGTAAAGGATGTCGCCGAGCAGTATCAGTCGGTCGGCGCCTTCCTTGAAGTAAGCGTCGAGCATCCTTTGGCAAAAGGTCGCCGACCCGTGTATATCGGACGCAACAAAATATTTCATAATCTCTTCCTCCGTTGCCTTCGGTTAGTAACAACCGTATTGTAACACAAAAACCGCCGCAACACAACAAAAGAAGTTTGCTTTAATGACAAATTTCACTTGAGTTACGGGCAAAAATGTGGTAAAATACCGCTGAAGCAAGTTTTTATGAAAGGTGTGATGGCTTACGGACGAGTTGAAGGCAACCTTCGCCGCCAATCTGACAAGGTTGCGCAATGCGGCGTCTATGACCCAGTTGGAGCTGGCCGAGCGGCTCAACTTCTCTGACAAAGCCGTGTCCAAGTGGGAACGCGCCGAATCTATGCCCGACGTCTACACCGTTAAGCAGCTTGCCGACCTCTTTCAAGTGTCGGTGGACGACCTGCTTACTCCGGTCGAGGAATGGAAAAAGCCTGTCATAAAGGGTAAACTTGACAAAAAGCACCGTATCACAGGCGGTCTTATAACTCTTGTGGTCTTGGTCTCGATCGTGGCAGTCGCGCTTTTGGTCTTCGTTATCCTGTGGCTCGCAGGGATGCCTGAGCCGCGCGTATTTGTATATATGCTGCCCGCCGTCTTTATCACCTGGCTGGTGCTCAACTCAACTATGCTTGACGGAAAGCACAACCGCTACATCACGATGGGTTTGGTGTTTAGCGTGGTCGCGGTGGTCTACGCCGCGCTGATTAGCATTAATCCGTGGCAGTTGTTCCTCTTTGCCATACCTGCCGAGGCGGTTACCTGGCTGAGTTTCTACATAAACCGTCAGAGGAATAAATAACATCTAAACACCCTGCAGGTATCGCAAATGATATTTGTTGCGGTGTTTTTTTGTAAACTAATCCGTATATGATCGGGTTATAATAAAGATGCAACATAAAGAAAGGAAGTATCGTTATGTCCGTACACTCTGTAACCAAAGCAAACTTCGATGAATTCAAAAACAGCGACAAAACCGTCCTGCTCGACTTCTATGCCGATTGGTGCGG
>JAZTZA010000075.1:0-6301 GCA_045637185.1 Acutalibacteraceae bacterium | reverse complement strand
AGAAGCCTTCCTTCTCATACATCGGCTCGTTGCCGGTATCCTCAAGGTCAAGGCCCTCGTGAGAAAGGTGCCAGAGGTTCTTATCCTTAGAGTAGTTGGTCTCTCTGTTTATCTTGAGCGGAATATTGTGAGCCTCTGCATACTCGATCTCTTCGTCACGAGATTTGATATCCCACTCTCTCCAAGGAGCGATGATGGGCATATTGGGAGCGAAGTGCTTGATTGCAAGCTCGAAACGAACCTGATCGTTACCCTTACCGGTGCAACCGTGGCAGATAGCGTCGGCTCCCTCGTTTATAGCGATCTCAACAAGACTCTTTGCGATACAAGGACGAGCGTGAGACGTGCCGAGCAGGTAATCCTCGTATACGGCACCTGCCTTCATAGTCGGGATGATGTAGTCGTCAACATACTCATCGGTAAGGTCAAGAACATAGAGCTTGGAAGCACCTGTCTTGATTGCCTTCTCCTCAAGTCCGTCAAGCTCATCAGCCTGACCGACGTTACCCGAAACTGCGATAACCTCGCAGTTGTTGTAGTTTTCCTTAAGCCACGGGATGATGATCGAAGTGTCCAAACCACCCGAATAAGCTAATACAACCTTTTTAATGTTATCTTTATTCATCTCTAAGCACTTCCTTTGAATGATTATGCACAGATTATACCAAATTTCGTGCATATTGTCAAGCGATAATCTAAATTAATTTCATATATCAATAATTTATATTAAATATAGCGATATACCGCTTAAATGTCGAATATTTTTTATTGATTTTAACCAAACAGGACAAAATTACAGCATCGTTTCCACTCATAAAAGATAAAACGACGCTGTATATTTGTTGTATTTATGCAAGTTGTATACGTACTGCCTCGATCTGCTTTTCTACCGACGCAACACAGGTGCCGCCCTCGCTGATACGCTTCTCAACGCATACCGAAAGGTCAACCGCCTCATACACGTCCTCATCAATGACGTCGCAGAATGACTTGTAGACGGACAAAGGCAGATTTTCAAGCACAAGGCCGTCAGAAATGCACTTTGCAACAATCTGACCTGATACCTTGTAGGCGCTTCGGAAAGGCAACCCCTTTCTGACGAGATAATCGGCAAGATCGGTGGCGTTAATGAAACCTGACTGCGCCGCCTTTTTCATATTATCAAGGCAAACGCTCATCGTCGATATCATTCCGATAAAGACATCAAGGCACATCTTTACGGTATCGCAGGCGTCGAATACGCTCTCTTTATCCTCCTGCATATCCTTGTTATAAGCAAGCGGAAGTCCTTTCAGGGTAGTAAGCAGGGCCATCAGATCACCGTATACACGGCCTGTCTTCCCTCTTACAAGCTCGGCCATATCGGGATTTTTCTTCTGCGGCATAATAGACGAACCGGTCGTGAAAGCATCAGACAGTTCGATGAACTTGAACTCCCAACTCGACCAAAGGATGATTTCCTCCGAAAATCTTGACAAATGCATCATCAAAACAGAAATTACACCCGTCAGTTCGATAGCAAAATCGCGGTCGGATACTCCGTCAAGAGAATTAAGACAAATTGAGTCAAAGCCGAGTTTCTCTGCTTCCATTTTTCTATCAGTGTCATAGGTAGTTCCTGCCAGCGCACAGCAACCGATGGGGGAAACATTGATACGCTTTTTGCAGTCCTTAAGTCTGTCAAGGTCGCGCAGAAGCATCATCGCATAGGCCATCAGGTGATGACCGAAGGTGATGGGCTGAGCCCTCTGGAGATGGGTGTACCCCGGCATAATGGCGGCCTTATACTCCTCAGCCTTATCGGTGATAGCCTTAATAAGTGCGGTCACCTTTTCGCTGATTTCTTCAACCTCATCGCGCAAGTAAAGGCGAAGGTCAAGTGCAACCTGATCGTTTCTGCTTCGAGCAGTATGCAGTTTCTTGCCGACGTCGCCGATGCGCTCGGTCAGCACCTGCTCAACAAACATATGAATATCCTCGCAGGTCTCATCGATATCAAGTGCGCCACTTTCGATATCGTCAAGCACACCCTGAAGTCCGTCGATAAGCTGATCGGCCTCGGAGAGAGCAATTATGCCCTTAGCACCCAGCATTGAAGCGTGGGCCATACTGCCCGTTATGTCCTGACGGTACATACGGGAGTCAAATCTTATCGAGGAATTAAAATCGTCAGCAATCTTATCGGTAGCACCATCGGTCCTGCCTGCCCACATCTTTGCCATATAGGTCAACTCCATTACACAGTAAAAATTTAATCATATGCTACATTTTACCACATACATACTTTTTGTCAAGTTAAAAAGCAAGCACCCGTCCGAATGACGAACAGGTGCTTAGGTTATATTTGATCTTTAGAAAAGACCGGTGATCTTGCCGTTTTCGTCAACGTCGATGTTCTCAGCGGCAGGCTTCTTGGGCAGGCCCGGCATCGTCAGGATATCACCGGTCAGAACCACGATGAATCCTGCACCGGCAGACACCTTGACATTCTTAACCGTAACGGTAAAGCCCTCAGGTGCACCGAGCTTTGTAGGATCGTCGGAGAAACTATACTGAGTCTTGGCAATACATACGGGCAGTTTATCAAAGCCAAGCTTGGTCAACTGCTCGATCTGCTTCTTTGCGGCAGGCAGAACAACGATTCCGTCTCCCCCGTAGATCTTGCGAACGACTGCCTCGATCTTCTCCTCAATGGAGCAATCTAGCTCATAGCTGAAGGTGAAATCGCCCTGTTCCTCTTGGCAAAGGCGTACGACCTCACGAGCGAGGTCCTCGCCGCCCTTACCGCCTTCAGCCCAAACGGTTGAAAGGACGGTGTTTACACCGAGTTCGCGGCACTTGTCGATAATGAATTCAATTTCATTATCGGTATCGGTCGGGAAACGGTTGACGGCGACAACACAAGGAAGCTTATAGACATTCTTGATGTTGGAAACGTGGCGAAGAAGATTGGGTATACCCTTTTCAAGTGCAACCAGATCCTCATCGGCAAGCTGAGTCTTAGCAAGGCCACCGTGCATCTTAAGAGCGCGAACGGTTGCAACAACGACAACTGCGTCGGGAGTAAGTCCGGCCTTGCGGCACTTGATATCAAGGAACTTCTCCGCGCCGAGGTCAGCGCCGAATCCGGCCTCAGTAACAATGTAATCCCCCATCTTGAGTGCGAGCTTGGTGGCCATTACCGAGTTGCATCCGTGGGCGATATTAGCAAAGGGACCGCCGTGGACGAAAGCGGGAGTACCCTCGAGGGTCTGTACAAGATTAGGCTTAATGGCATCCTTAAGGAGTGCGGTCATTGCACCGACTGCCTTCAGGTCACCTGCAGTGACAGGCTTGTCATCGTAAGTATAACCTACGATGATTTTCGAAAGGCGATCCTTCAGGTCGGTTATCGAATTTGCAAGGCAGAAGACAGCCATAATCTCGCTCGCAACGGTGATATCAAATCCGTCCTCACGCGGAACACCGTTGGCCTTTCCGCCCATACCGTCGACGATAAAACGAAGCTGACGGTCATTCATATCGACGCAACGCTTCCAGGTAATTCTGCGAACATCGATGCCAAGGGCGTTGCCCTGCTGAATGTGGTTGTCAAGCATCGCGGCAAGCAGATTATTTGCGGCACCGATTGCGTGGAAGTCACCTGTAAAATGCAGGTTGATATCCTCCATCGGTACCACCTGAGCGTAGCCGCCGCCGGCGGCACCGCCCTTGACACCGAAAACGGGGCCAAGAGAGGGCTCGCGAAGCGCAACGGTAACGTCCTTGCCGATGCGTTTAAGTCCATCGGCAAGTCCGATTGTGGTGGTAGTCTTTCCCTCACCTGCAGGAGTAGGTGTAATTGCGGTTACAAGAATGAGCTTTCCGTCCTTACGGTCGCTCTCGTTAAGCAGGGATAGGTCGATCTTCGCCTTATACTTGCCGTACTGCTCAACGTATTTGTCATCAACGTGTGCTCTGGCCGCGATTTCGGTAATCGGCAGCATCTGGCATTCCTGTGCGATCTCAATATCAGATTTGTAACCCATACCTATTTCATCCCCTTAACCTTTGAAATATTTTACTGCGGCCTCAAACATACGGATATCGTAGTTGCCGGGCACGTTCTTATAAAGTCCCGAACCGATACGCTCGCTGTGGCCCATCTTACCAAAGACGCGTCCATCGGGCGAAGTGATACCTTCGATAGCGTACATAGAGCCGTTGGGATTGAAGTGAACGTCGCTCGTAGCGTTGCCCTCAAGGTCAACGTACTGTGTCGCTATCTGACCGTTTGCGGCAAGCTGAGCAATCAGCTCCTCGGATGCAACAAAGCGACCTTCTCCGTGAGAGATCGGAACGTTGACAATGTCACCGACGTTCATCAGAGACAACCAAGGCGATTTATTGGATGCGATGCGTGTGTGAACTATGCGCGACTGATGGCGTGCGATCTTGTTGAAGGTCAGGGTCGGGCAGTTCTCATCAACGTCGACGATCTTTCCGTAAGGAACAAGACCGAGCTTAATGAGAGCCTGGAAGCCGTTGCAGATACCGCACATAAGTCCGTCGCGGTTGTCAAGAAGGTCGGTAACACCTTCCTTGATCTCGCTGTTGCGGAAGAAGGCGGTAATAAACTTACCGCTTCCGTCAGGCTCGTCACCGCCCGAGAATCCACCGGGAACGAAGATCATCTGGGAAGACTTAAGTTCCTCGGCAAACTTTTCAACACTGCGGCGAATACCGTCGGAAGTAAGGTTGTTGATTACGATGATCTTGGCTTCGGCGCCTGCATCGCGGACCACCTTAGCACTGTCAAACTCGCAGTTGGTGCCGGGGAACGCAGGAATCAGCACCTTCGGCTTGGCAACCTTAAGGCTGATGTTGGGATAAGACGAAGCCTTGTACTCAAAGTTCTTCATCGGTGCCTTATCATCGGGGATGTTGCAAGAATAGACCTTCTCAAGCTTATCCTCATAGGTACCGAGAATGTCATCGAGCTTGACCAGCTCATCGCCCAAGGAGATAGCGCCATTATCGGTGATAACACCAACGACTCTGCCAAGATCGACATCATTCTCAACCTCAAGCAAGAATGAAGCATAGCTGTAACCAAACAATTCTTCAACGCTGAGACCATTATCAAAGCAGAATCCAAGTCCGTTACCAAAAGACATCTTCATAACGGCCTCGGCAATACCGCCGATGCCGCAGGTGTAGCAGGAAACGGCCTTTCCGCTACGCAGAAGTTTGGTAACCTGATCAAAGACCTTCAAAAGACTCTCGGTCTTAGGCAGTCCGTTCTCGTCAAATTCAGGCTTAACCTCAACAAGCTTGTTGCCTGCCTTCTTAAACTCAGGAGAAACGATATCCTTAACCTTTTCGGTGGTAACGGCAAAGGAAACCAGCGTAGGCGGAACGTCGAGATCCTCAAAGGATCCGCTCATAGAGTCCTTACCGCCGATAGAGCCGATCTCAAGCTCCATCTGAGCCTTGAATGCACCGAGAAGGGCCGCCAAGGGCTTACCCCATCTCTTAGCATCCTTGCGCGGATGCTCGAAATACTCCTGGAAAGTCAGGTAAACATCTTCGAACTTAGCACCGGTTGCGATAAGCTTACATACCGACTCGATTACCGCAAGGTATGCGCCGTGATAGGGGCTCAGCTCGGTAATAAAGGGGTTGTAACCCCAAGCCATCAGCGAGCAATCGTCGGTGTGCTTTTTCTCAACCGAGATCTTCTGAACCATCGCCTGAATTGGAGTGAGCTGATTCTTACCGCCAAAAGGCATCAGTACGGTGCCTGCGCCGATGGTGGAGTCAAAACGCTCAGAAAGTCCCCTCTTGGAGCAAACGTTGAGGTCGCTCGCAAGCTTTTTATAGTTTTCAGCGAAACCGCCGACCACCTGCTTATCAATGGACTGAGCCTTGGCAGGTGCGATAGAAATGTGCTTATCAGCACCGTTGGAGTTAAGGAATTCGCGGCTGATGTCGACGATCTTTACGCCGTTCCAGAGCATAACGAGTCTGGGCTCAGCCTTGATCTCGGCAACAGGGCAAGCCTGCAGGTTTTCCTCATTGGCAAGGGCGAGGAATGCGTCAACATCCTTTGCCTCAACGACAACTGCCATACGCTCCTGAGACTCGCTGATAGCAAGCTCAGTGCCGTCAAGTCCTTCGTATTTCTTAGGAACGGCATTAAGGTTGATCTCAAGTCCGTCGGCCAATTCGCCGATAGCGACAGAAACACCGCCAGCACCGAAATCGTTGCAACGCTTGATCATACGGGTGGCTTCACCGTTACGGAAGAGCCGCTGAAGCT
>JAZTZA010000074.1:0-6408 GCA_045637185.1 Acutalibacteraceae bacterium | reverse complement strand
GGTGCCGTTATGGCGTTTGACGGCGTGTTTTTGTCCCATATAGCGCGCGAACTGCAGCAGGCGGTCGGCTCGCGCATCGACAAAATATACCAGCCGACCCGTGACGATATACTGCTGACCCTGAGCAAGCGCGGCTTTTCAGGCAAACTGCTCATAACGGTCAGCTCGGTCGGCCCGCGCATCCATTTTACGCAGGAAACATATGAAAACCCTGCTACACCGCCGATGTTCTGTATGTTGATGCGGAAGTATTTTTCGTCCGCGCGGCTTGAGAATGTGCGACAGCAGGGGCTTGACCGCGTGCTCTACCTCGATTTTTCGTCCTACAACGAAATGGGTGACGAGATCGAGCTTTGCATCGTCGTTGAAATTATGGGCAGGCAGTCCAATGTGATACTCCTGAGCGACGGCAGGGTGCTGGATGCACTTCGCCGCTCCGACCCCGAGAGGAGCGGCCGCCTGATACTTCCGGGCGCACGATACGAGGCGCCTGCTTCTCAGGATAAGTTGGATCCGCGCCAAGCGACCGCGGCCGAGATAGCGGCTCAGGTCGGTGATGAGAGAGACACTCTTGCCAAAAACATATCCTCGTCGGTTGAGGGAGTATCGCCCCTTGTAGCGAGGGAGATAGCCTTTTTGACCGAGCAAAGCGAACTTGTGCCTGCGTTGGAAGAATGGCAGGGATACATCGATAAGGGTATTCCCACCTTGGTGTCCGACAACGAGGGTAGACCGACCGATTTTTCCTATCTTCCGATAAAGCAATATGACGGCAAATGCACCTGTCGAGAGGAAGAGAACTTTTCTCAGCTTTGCGACTGCTTCTACCGCGAGCGTCAGCGTGAAGACGCGGTTCGCCGCCGCACCTATGAAATAAGCAAATTTATAAACACATTGATCGAGCGAACCTCGCGAAAGGTGGAAAAACAGCGCGGCGAGCTTGCCCGATGTGCCGACAAGGAGCAACTTCGCATCTTCGGCGAACTGCTCAAGGCCAACCTTTACGCAGTCGAAAGGGGAGCCGTCTTCGTCGACGTGGTCAACTATTACGACCCCGAGGGAAGACAGGTGCGCATACCCTTAAAGCCTGAGCTAAGTCCTTCGCAGAACGCGCAAAGGTACTTCACCGAGTACCGCAAGGCCAACACCGCGCAGGAAAAACTGACTCAGCTTATCGAGGAGTCTGCGGCCGAGATAGTTTATCTTGAAAGCGTCGCCGACGAGCTGACGAGGGCCGAATCGGACAGGGAACTGGCCGAGATAAAAGCAGAGCTTGAGCAGGCAGGCTACCTGCGAGCCTCCCGAATGGGCAAGAAAAAGCCACCGCGCGCCTTGCCGCCCCTGCATTTCATATCAGACGACGGCTTCGACATATACGTTGGGCGCAACAATAAGCAAAACGACGAGCTTACCCTGCGACTTTCCGAGAAAACTGACCTGTGGCTTCACGTTAAGGACGTCCACGGCACCCACACCATAGTGTCGGCGATGGGAAAGGAAGTGCCGCCCTCTACCGTAATGCAGGCGGCCATCCTCGCCGCATACCATTCCCGTGCAAGACAGTCAAGCTCGGTCGCCGTCGACTTTTGGCCCGTTCGGAATGTCAAAAAGCCCGCCCACGCAAAGCCGGGTATGGTCATCTATGACCGATACGAGACGGTCTACGTCACGCCCGATGAGGAGTTGGTCGAGCGGCTTCGGGCAAAGGACAGATAACGGGATTAAAAATCTGCTTGAAAAGGGTAATAACACTTGCAATTTGGTTTGCTGTGTTGTAGAATAAATGTAATATTATTTGGAGGTATAAGAACAATGAATTCTTTGATTTTCCTTGCTGATGCCGCACCCGCTCCGGAGGCTAATCCTGCGAGCAATTGGATCTCCATCATAATGCTGGTCGTATTTATCGGTATTATGTATTTTCTTATGATCCGTCCGCAGAAGAAGCAGCAGAAGGCGGAGGCCAAGATGCGTTCTGAACTGCAGATCGGTGACGAGATCATCACCATCGGCGGAATTTACGGCAGAGTCGTATCCCTGAAGGATGACAGCATCGTTATCGAGTCGTCGGGCGACCGCAGCAAGCTGCAGGTGACCCGTACCGCCGTTGCACAGAACCTGACCATCCACGACTGATCGGCGTAATAAAATGAACATCTCCCGAATATGCTTTACAAAGCGTGTTCGGGAGGTTTTTTATATGAAGAGGTCGGTGTCACGGGGAAGGAACGAGATGCTGTTTACGTTGTTGTGGGGATTGCTGTCTGGTGCGGCGGCGATAGCGGTGGGTATTCTTGCCTGCGCCTTTGTGCTGACCAAGCAGGACCTGCCCGAGTCGGTGGCGGTGTCAATGGGAACCGCCTGCATAGCCATCGGTGCCGCCGTCGCGGGCTTCGTTACCGCGCGCATACGCGGCTCACAGGGTATGGTGGCAGGCGCTATGACGGGCGGCGCGATGTTTTTGATTATGGTTATCGTGTCGGTGCTTGTAAGCGGCACCCAGTTCACCGTTGTCACCTTTGTGCGACTTATGCTCTGCATATCTCTCTCCGCGCTCGGCGGCATAGTTGGAGTCAACCTCGCCGCAAAGCGAAAAATGATAAAATAGCTCAGCCTATTTAACCGCACAGGGTCACCTGTGCGGTTTTTGCGTAAAAAGAGGAGATAAATGTGAAATTTATACCTTTCTGTTCTTGACTTGTCCTAATATATGTGTTAATATAAGGGTTGCCTGTATTAAACAGGTGCCCCTTGCCCTCGGCAAAAGAGGGCCAAATGTCCATAAGGAGGTGCTAAAGAATGTCTATTGTCAACTCTTACGAAATTGTCATGGTGTTCTCAGTCCAGCAGGGTGAAGAGGCTACTGCCGCCCTTGTTGAGAAGTTCAAGACCATGATCGAGAGCAACGCTACCGAGGTTTCTGTTGACGAGTGGGGCAAGCGCAAGCTGGCTTACCCGATCAACGACGAGCCCGAGGGCTTCTATGTTCTCGTAAACTTCAAGAGCGAGACCGAGTTCCCGATGGAATTGGATCGTGTTCTCAACATCACCGACGGTGTTCTTCGCTCGATGATCATCAGAAAGTAAGGAAGGGGAATAACTCATGCTTAATCGCGTAATTGTTATGGGCCGTTTAACCGACAACCCTGAGCTGCGCCACACCGCCAGCAACATCCCTGTAACCACCTTTACCCTCGCGGTAGAGCGCAATTTCAACTCAGGCGATGAGCGCGTCACCGATTTCCTTGACGTCGTCGCTTGGAGAAATAACGCCGAGTTTATCAGCAAGTACTTTGCAAAAGGTCAGCTGGTATGCGTTGAGGGTAGCATTCAGGTTCGCTCCTACACCGACCGCGACGGAAATAAGCGTCGCGCTTGGGACATCGTATGCGACCGTGCCTACTTTGCCGAAGGCAGACGTGACGGCGCAAGGAGCAACGAAGGTCAGGCACCGGCTATCAACAACGCCGGCTCCAACGAATTCGCTGAATTCGAGGACAACGGCGACGATCTGCCGTTCTGATTATTGACCTAATCGGGTGTAACGCCCGTTTCTAACATTTCGAGAAGGAGGTTTTTCATAATGGAAAAGACCGAGAGAATGGATCGTCCCATGCGCCGCAAGGCACGCAAGAAGGTTTGCATGTTCTGCGTAGACCGTGTGGAGACCATCGACTACAAGGATATCGCCCGTCTTCGTAAGTACATCTCCGAGAGAGCAAAGATTCTTTCTCGCCGTACTACCGGTACCTGTGCTCGTCATCAGCGTGATCTGACCACCGCTATCAAGCGTGCACGTCACATCGCTCTGCTGCCCTACACCAGCGACTGATAACGAAATCAATCCCCGTGCGTTGCATCTGCATCGCACGGGGATTTTCCTTTTTATAAAGCTTTTAATCGGTGACCTTAATTCCTATCTTATTGGTCGTAAGACAGTTTTCGCCGATATAGATCTCGAAGTCACCCTTTTCAAGAATGAACTCGCCGTTTTCAAGATAGAATCCCAAATCGCAAAGTCCGACCTCAAACTCGATCTTTTTGCTCTCGTTGGGCTGCAGGGCAACTTTGCGGAAACCGCGTAGGCATCTGTGCGGGCTTATTCTGCTTGCAAACAGGTCCCTGACGTAGAGCTCAGGAAGGGCGATGCCGTTACGCTCGCCTTTGTTGGTGATAGTAACGCTGAACTTAAAGCTGTCTCCATTCATAACCGAGTCGTAGGACATCTCGGCTTTTTCGCACTCGATCTTCGAAATATCAAATTCGGTATAGGCAAGTCCGTGTCCGAAGGGATAATTGGGCGCACCGGTCATATCGCAGTAGTTGCCGAAGGGGAAGTCCACGTCACCGTAATACTCATTGATACGGCGGGAGCCGGGGAGAGCGTTGTAGTAGATTGGCAGTTGCCCTTGATGGTAGGGCAGGGTAAAGGGCAGTCTGCCCTCTGGCTCAGCATCACCGCAAAGCACCGAAACGATAGCCTCTGCCGCGCGGCTTCCTCCGTGACCTGCATAGATTATAGCGTCAAACAGGTCGTCGTATTCGCCGAAGCTGATGGGCCTTGCGAAGCAGAAAACTCCGACCACCGCTTTGCCCGAGCGTCTTGCGGCCTTGGCAAGCTCGATTTGATGAGCGGGGATTCCGACGTCTGCAAGCGACCTTGCCTCACCCGTAACCGACCGCGGCTCACCCAGAACGAGCACCACCGCATCAATGTTGTCTCGGTTAGCGGACTTATAAACAAATGTAGGATCGATTTCTTTGACGTCGTACTTTTCAGCAAGGCAATCGAACACGTCCTTAGAATATGATGGTTCGTAATCAAGCAACCAGGTGCCGACAAGCTCGTCGCTGCATCGGAGCATAGGACCAAAGGCAGCAATTTTCGAGCTCTGCTTCAAGGGAAGTACGCCCTTCTCATTTTTGAGCAGGACGATGGATTTTTCAGCGAGTTTTTGAGCAAGCTTCAGGTCCTTTTCAAAGTCGATCTTTTTGTGCTCAACGTAAGGATACTCAAAAAGGCCTGCACGGAGCTTGGTCTCGATTATTCTTAAAACCGAGGTGTCAAGCACCTCTTCGTCAACCTCGCCGCTCTTGATGAGGTCGGCCATATGATCAAGGTAGCAGTTGTCGATCATATCCATATCTACACCTGCTTCGATGGCGTATTTAGCAGCATCGCGGTTGTCCTTGGCAAAGCCTTCGTACTTGCTCATTTGCTCAATTGCGCACCAGTCGCTTACCACAAAGCCTTCAAAGCCCAGTTGACCGCGCAAAACGTCGGTCATAATACGCTTGTCAGCGTTGGTGGGAATGCCGTTAATATCGTTGAAGGAGGACATCACAGTCGCTAAGGAACAGTCCATTGCTGCGCGGAATGCGGGGAGATAGTAGTTTTGCAGGGAATAGTCGGATATCTCGGTGTGGTTGTAATCCCTGCCGCCCTCGCTTGCGCCGTAGCCTATGAAATGCTTTGCGCACGCGAGCATAGAGCGCTCCTGCGACAAATCCTCGCCCTGAAATCCGCAAACAGCCGCCTTGGCAAAGCATTCACCGACAAAGGGGTCCTCGCCGGCACCTTCGACCAGCCTGCCCCAACGGTGCTCGCGACTCATATCGATCATAGGTGTGAAGGTCCACTTGATGCCGTCATTGACGGCCTCCTCGCGAATGGCGTCGTAGCACTCCTCGATCAAGTCGAAATCGAAGGATGCCGCCATCGTCAGAGGAACGGGGAAGGCGACCTTGTGTCCGTGTATGACGTCTCTTCCAAAGAGAAGGGGAACACCCGACGGGGTCTGCTCAACGGCAACCTTTTGCAGTCGGTTGATGGTGTCGACGCAGACGTTTTTCTGCGATTCACTGCCTCCGAGCGCAGAGCCGCACAGAATAAATGAGCCGGGCTTGTATTTAAGAATGGTTTCAGTGGCCTCCTCAATTGAGTGGGCGTTGTATGATAACTGAGACACCTGACCGATTTTCTCTTCAAGGGTCATTTTGGATAAGATCTCTCTTGCTCTCGCTTTAATATCCATACTTCATTCTCCCCATGCGATTTTTGTGTTGTAAAATGGAAAAGAGTCACAACTTTACCTGATTATAGCATAAGATAATTGAGATTTCAATCGTGTATAATATAAAAATCGGGTTGTGTACTACACAACCCGATTTTCTGGCGCGCTTGAAGGAATTCGAATCCCCGACCTTCCGCTTAGGAGGCGGACGCTCTATCCTGCTGAGCTACAAGCGCATATATAATCGAAGTGCTTTACTATATTATACCAAAAAGGCAGGTTTGTCAACCGAAAATTCGCACACTTTCACTTGCTTGCCGGCTCGGCGCGTCGTAAAATAATTACATCAAGACAAAGGAGGCAATAGCTATGAAAGAAATCTCGGTATCTGAAA
>JAZTZA010000073.1:0-1378 GCA_045637185.1 Acutalibacteraceae bacterium | reverse complement strand
ATCCATCCGGGTGAGAACGTCGGCAAGGGTTCCGACGATACTCTCTTTGCTATGATCGATGGCAAGGTTAAGTTCGAGCGTCTTGGTCGCGACCGTAAAAAGGTCAGCGTCTACGCAGTCGAGCAGTAATCGTTCCAAAAGCAAAATCTCGGGCAAACTTCTGCCCGAGATTTTTTCTTGTATTTGATTGGAGGAATTTATATGTTCGTTGATACCGCGAACATCCGAATAAAAGCGGGCGACGGCGGCCACGGTGCCGTTTCCTTCCGCCGCGAAAAGTATATCGCCTCGGGCGGCCCCGACGGCGGCGACGGCGGTAAGGGGGGCGACATCGTCCTGCTGGTCGATGACAACCTGTCCACCCTCGCCGATTTCCGCTACAAGCGCAAGTACGCGGCTGAAAACGGCCAGTGCGGCGGCGGTGCCCGTTGCTACGGCAAGAGTGCGCCCGACCTCGTTATCCGCGTTCCGCGCGGCACCGTCGTTCGCGATGCCGAGACCGGCCGCATTATAGTTGATATGTCGGAGGACGAGCCCTATGTCATCGCCAAGGGCGGCAAGGGCGGCTGGGGCAACTGCCACTTCGCCACCTCCACCCGTCAGACTCCCCGATTTGCCAAAAACGGCGCACCCGGCGAGGAGCTTGAGATTCGTCTTGAACTGAAGCTGCTTGCCGACGTCGGACTCGTCGGCTTCCCCAACGTCGGCAAATCGACTCTTATATCGGTGGTCTCGATGGCAAAGCCGAAGATCGCCAACTACCATTTCACCACCCTGACACCCGTTTTAGGTGTGGTCAGTATGGGCGAAGGCAGTTCCTTCGTAATGGCCGATATCCCCGGTCTTATCGAGGGTGCGGGCGAAGGTGTCGGACTCGGCCACGAGTTCCTGCGCCACGTTGACCGCTGCCGTATGCTCATTCACGTCATCGACGTTTCGGGCAGCGAAGGCCGCGATCCTATCGAGGATTTCAACGCCATCAACCGCGAGCTTGCCGTATTCAACCCCGAGCTTGCCACTCGCAAGCAGGTGGTCGCGGCAAACAAATGCGACCTCGCTTCAGATGAGGAGATCGCACGGGTCAGAAAATATTTCGAGGACCAAGGCATCGCCTTTTATCCCATAATGGCGGCCATCGCCGAGGGCACCAAGCCCCTTATCGACCACGTTGCCGCCGAGTTGGCACAGCTTGAGCCTATCAAGCGGTACGAGTCGGAGCCGGCGCCCGTCGAGGACTTCATCGAGAAGAAAAAGCGCGACTTCACCCTCACCGTCGAGGACGACGTCTACATCATCGAGGCGCGTTGGCTGCTTAAAATTATGGAAGCCATCGACCCCGACGAGTACGATTCCCTGCAGTATTTCCAGAGGGTGTTGC
>JAZTZA010000072.1:0-6290 GCA_045637185.1 Acutalibacteraceae bacterium | reverse complement strand
GCTCTCGCGGATGACGTTGACCTTGACCTGACCCGGATACTCCAGCTCGTTCTCGATCTTCTGCACTATCTCGCGGGCGGTGATGATCATCTGGTCGTCGCTGATGATCTCGGGCTTGACCATTATACGCACCTCGCGGCCCGCCTGAATGGCGAAGGACCTCTCGACTCCGTTGAAGGAATTGGCGATTTCCTCCAGCTTCTCAAGACGGCGTACATAGTTCTCGAGATTTTCGCGGCGTGCTCCCGGACGGGCGGCGGAAATAGCATCCGCGGCCTGTACCAAGCAGGCGATGACCGTTTTGGCCTCGACGTCGCCGTGGTGGGCGTGGATAGCGTGGACGACTGCCTCGTTCTCCTTGCACTTCTTGGCCACCTCGACACCCAACTGAATGTGGGTACCCTCGTGCTCGTGGTCAAGCGCCTTACCGATGTCGTGCAACAGGCCGGCTCTGCGTGCAAGCTGAACGTTCTCGCCCAGCTCAGCCGCCATAAGTCCTGCGAGGTAGGCGACCTCCAGCGAATGCTTGAGCACATTCTGGCCGTAGCTGGTTCTGTAATGCAGGCGGCCCAGCAGGGTGACCAGCTCAGGATTAAGGTTGTGGATACCGACCTCAAGGACGGCGTTCTCGCCCTCCTGCTTAATGGTGCGGTCGACCTCCTTGCGAGCCTTGTCCACCATTTCCTCGATGCGAGCAGGGTGGATACGGCCGTCGGTTATCAGCCGCTCAAGCGCAAGGCGCGAAACCTCGCGTCTGATGGGGTCGAAGCAGGAAAGGGTAATGGTCTCGGGCGTGTCGTCGATGATGAGGTCGACTCCCGTCATCTGCTCAAAGGTACGGATGTTGCGTCCCTCGCGGCCGATGATGCGTCCCTTCATCTCGTCACTCGGCAGGTCAACCACCGAAATGGTCGCCTCAGAGGAGTGATCGGCGGCACAGCGCTGAATAGCCTGAGAAATGACACGGGCGGCAATCTGCTCGGATTCCTCCTTGAGCTGCTGCTCGTAGTTCTGGATGCGGATGGCCTTGTCGTGTGTAAGGTCGTCCTCCAGCGATTTCAACAGGTAATCCTTGGCCTGTTGAATGGAGAAGCCCGAAATGCGCTCAAGGATGTCCAGCTGACTCTTCTTGAGCTGGTCGACCTCGGCAATCTTTTTCTCAGCCTCGGAAAGACGCTCAGAGAGCTGCTCCTCCTTTTTGGTCATAAGGTTGGAGCGGTGTTCCAGACTCTCCTCCTTCTGCACAAGTCGGTTTTCCTGTTGTTTGATTTCCGAACGACGCTCGCGGATCTCCTTATCCGCTTCGCTTCGCATGTTGTGGATCTCGTCCTTTGCTTCAAGGACGGCTTCTTTCTTCTTAGCTTCCGCAGTTTTGTAGGCATCGTTGAGAATACGCTTTGCTTCGGTTTCGGCAGAGCCGATGATGGCCTCCGCCTTCTTCTTACGGTGTTGACCGCCGATAACGAATCCAATTACGAACGCTGCAACTGCTACTGCGACAGCAACGATTATCCAAATCAATTCATTTGGCACGAAACGTGCACCTCCTTTATAAAAAACGCATTTCACGGGTTGCGTATATGACCCGGTATCTGCACTCCGCAGGACGACTCGCCAGACCGACACACGCGAAGGTTGATACAATATCCTGTTATATTTTATCGCATAGAACACAATATGTCAAGGCGAATTGAATATGATTTGAATATTTTTACAATAGGTATTGATATTATTTCCGTTTTGTATTATTATTATATTTATCTTTTTAATTGTAAACGGAGGACCTTAAATGCTTAAGCGCTATTTAGACCGAACGGCCGCCGAGCTCGATGCAGAATACGCATCGGTCAAGGAGGCTTATGATAGATATAAGGCTATGGGCCTTAACCTCGATATGTCCCGAGGCAAGCCCAGCAACGACCAGCTCGAGCTGAGCATGGAGCTGCTCGACACCCTCAACGCCGACTCCTCCCTCATCAGCGAAAACGGACTCGACTGCCGCAACTACGGCGGCCCCGACGGCATCCCTGAGGTTCGCCGTCTTTTTGCCGACATCCTTTCCTGCAAGGCTGATCAGGTCATCATCGGCGGCACCTCGTCGCTGAATATGATGTTCGACTTTTTCGCTCAGGCGATGACCACCGGTATCGGTGACGAGCCTTGGGGAAAGCAGGATGACCTCGTTTTCCTTTGTCCCTCGCCCGGATATGACCGCCATTTCGCCATCAGCGAGCATTTCGGCATCCGTATGATACCCATCGCAATGCTTGACGACGGTCCCGATATGGAGGAGGTCGAGCGTCTGGTGCGCGACCCCAAGGTCAAGGGAATGTGGTGCGTGCCCAAGTACTCCAATCCGCAGGGCATCACCTACTCCGACCAAACGGTGCGCCGTATCGCCGCCCTCAAGCCTGCGGCTAAGGACTTCCGCGTACTGTGGGACAACGCCTACGCCATCCACACCATTACCAAGGACGTTCCCCTGCTGAGCATCCTCGACGAATGTGAAAAGGCGGGCAACCCCGACCTCGTCATCACCTTTGCCTCCACCTCCAAGGTCACCTTCCCCGGAGGCGGCATCGCCGCTATGGCCGCAAGCGCAGGCAACCTTGCCATAGTCCGCTCGCGTATGGCGATACAGACCATCTGCAACGACAAGGTAAATCAGCTGCGCCACGCAAGAATGTTCCCCGACTTTGCCGCCCTGAAGGCACATATGCAAAAGCACGCGGCACTTCTTGAGCCCAAGTTCAAGGCCGTTATCAGAATTCTTGAGGAAAATCTGGACGGACTCGACATTCTCAACTGGGGCGAGGTCGACGGCGGATATTTCATCAGCGTCGACACCCTGCCCAACTGTGCCAAGCGTGTCGCCCAGCTCTGCAAGGAGGCGGGTGTCACCCTTACCGGCGCAGGTGCAACCTATCCTTACGGAAAGGACCCCCTCGACAGCAACATCCGTCTTGCTCCCTCCTTCCCGCCTGTCAACGAGCTGGAGCAGGCGATGACCCTCTTCTGTATGGCGGTAAAGCTTGCCACCATCGAGATGATTCGCAGCGAGGGACTTTGCTGACCGACGGCAACCGATTGACTTTTTTCGGGCCTATTATTATAATAATGTAAGAGATTACATTTTTGCAAAGTGAAAGGGGGTGTGTTGCCCTTTGAAAAGAAACAGCATATTGCGCCTGAGCGCGGTGGTTACTCTGCTTGCGGTGGTCTGCGGATTGGTCTTCGCAGTCAACGCTCCGATTCGGATTCAGACGGAGAAAACCGGCTCGGCTCAGCTTTGCTTCGTCGACGGGCTGACGCACGACCTTCCCACCGCTAACAATGGGGCGGCTAACGAGTCCCGTCTTGATGAAGCGGTCAAAACGGTTTATTTCAGGCTTCGGTCGGACAACGCTGTGTCTGCCGACACCTGCACATACATAGCCCCCGCCACCCTGCCGCTTGCTCGGACAGAGGGACGCGGATTTCAAGGGGAGGACTCGGGCGAATCAGGCTGATTCTCTTGATGTGACCAAACCACTATTTAACAGAGAGGAAAGATAAAACAATGAGCAAACCGCGTAAAAAGGTTGGCAAGTCCTTATTCTTCATCCTTCTCGCCTTTATCGTAGCCCTGACCTCCATCTCCTTCTTCGGAGTCAAAAGCTACTACGGCGACAATGAGAAGGTTTATTTCAAGGGCGCAAGCGATATCCGTTGGGGTATCGACATTCAGGGAGGAGTAGAGGCCGTTTTCTCCCCCGAAACCGAAAAGGATGTGTCGGAAGATCAGCTTGAGGCTGCAAAAGAGACCATCAACAACCGTCTGATCAACCTCGGTGTCACCGACTATGAGACCTCCATCGACACCCGCAACGATCAGATAATCGTTCGCTTCCCCTGGCAGTCGGGCGAAAAGGATTTTGACGCCGCATCTGCCGTTAACGAGTTGGGCGAGACCGCCGTACTGACCTTCTGCGAAGGCTCCACCTACAACAAGGATAAGGTCGTCCTCGTCGGCTCGACCGATATTCAGCAGGCCGCGGCCGTTGTTATGAACGGCGAGCACAGCGTTGAGCTTAAGCTGACCTCGGCAGGACGCTCCAAGTTTGCATCCGCAACCGCAAAGAACGTAGGCAAGCAGATCGCCATCTGTATGGACGGACAGGTCATCTCGGCCCCCAAAGTAAACACTGCCATCACCAACGGCGTTGCTTACATCACCGGCCAGTTCACCTATGAGGAATGTGCCTCCCTCGCCAGCAAGATCAACTCGGGCTCCCTGCCCTTCAAGCTGACCGTCGACGACTCCAAGCTGCAGATAATCAGCCCCACCCTCGGAGCTGAGGCTCTCAAGACTATGACCCTCGCGGGCATCATCGCCTTTGCCATCATCTGCCTGCTTATCATCGTCCGTTACCGCCTGCCCGGCGTCATCTCCTGCATCGCTCTGTGCGGTCAGATCGGCGGCATCATCGCCTGCGTCTCGGGCTTCTTCGCAGGCTCCAACAGCTTTACCCTGACCATTCCGGGTATCGCAGGTATCATACTGTCGATCGGTATCGGTATCGACGCCAACGTCATTATCGCCGAGCGCATCCGTGAAGAGATCCGTGGCGGCAAGACGGTCACCGGCGCTATCAACGACGGCTTCCGCAATGCTACCAGCGCCATCATCGACGGAAACATCACCAACGTCATCGTTGCCATCGTACTTATGGGTTGCTTCGGCCCTGCCGAAAGCTTCTTCGCCAAGATATTCAGCCCCGCACTTTCCCTCTTGTTCGGCTCTTCCGTTTCGGGTGCTGTTTACTCCTTTGGCTACACTCAGGTCATCGGTATCATCTTCAACTTCATTATGGGCGTCTTAGCCACCAGACTTATGCTCAAGAGCCTTGCCAACTTCAAGTGTATGCGTAATCCGTGGCTCTACGGCGGTACCAAAGAGGTTGAGGAAAAGAAGATCAACTTTACCGGCAACTTTAAGCGCATCGGCGCCGTTGCCGTTGCATTGGTGCTTGTCGGCGTTATCGTAAGCACCGTATTCGGTCCCGTACTTGACATCACCTTCAGCGGCGGTACCAAGATCAGCTACTCCTACACCGGTGACATCGACACCGACGAGGTAAAGGCGCTCGCTGACAAGACCCTCGGCAAGACCACCAAGGTCGACACCACCTCGGGCGTTTCCGACCAATCGCAGAAGCTGGTCATCTCCCTTGCCGACAAGGCAGCCGTCAGCGCCGACAAGATCGACGCGCTGAGCAAGGCACTCGACAAGGACTTCGCCGACAACAAGCCTGTTCAGGCAGAGGTCAACTCGGTCAACGCAACGGTCGGTTCCATCTTCTTCCTGAAGTGTCTCGTCGCCGTCGCCATCGCCGCCATTCTGGTCGTCCTGTACGTCGGCTGGCGCTTCCGCAAGATCGGCGGTTGGACTGCAGGCCTTTCGGCCCTCATCGCACTCGTCTTCGACGTGCTGATCGCCTTCTTCGCGGCAGTCATCTTCCGCTTGGAGATCGACGCCAACTTCATCGCCGTCGTTATGACCCTCCTCGGATACTCCCTCAACAACACCATCGTTGTCTTCGACCGTATCCGCGAAAACCGCAGAGTCTACGGCGACAAGATGCCCGTTGAAGAGCTGGTCGACCTCTCTAACACGCAGGTTCTCAGCCGTAATATCGTCACCTCGCTGACCACCGTTATCGCCATTCTGACCGTCTTTGTGGTCTGCCAGTTCACAGGTATTTCTTCCTTGAACACCCTGACAGTACCCCTCATCTTCGGTCTTATCTCAGGTACCCTTTCCTCCATCTGCCTCGCTCCTTCTTTGTGGGTAGTTTGGAAGAATCGCAAGGCCAATAATAAAAAGGCGTAAGGGTTAGATTAAAGGTAAAGAGCAAGAATTAAAGGCGTTGTACAGGTAAGGATACAACGCCTAGTTTTATTCGCCTTTGGCGAGTTGTATTGCTACGCAGTGATATTTGGGCTTCGCCCAAGTGATATTGCCTTCGGCAGTTTTGGAGCGAATAAAATACCACTGAACCCGCGAGGTTTCAATAAAACTATTGCTGTAAAGCAATAATACCACTCCGACGAAGTCGCAATAAAACTTGAAATACTCTTCGATTTTTTGTATAATAGTTTTGAGGTGATAACTTTGGCAGACAGGGTTTTGAGAGATAAAGCAAAACAATTTTCAAAGAAGATAGTTTTTCTTTGTCGTGATATGAAATCCAATCGCAAGGAATCGGTTTTGATAAATCAATTACTCCGTTCTGCCACCTCAATTGGCG
>JAZTZA010000071.1:0-3154 GCA_045637185.1 Acutalibacteraceae bacterium | reverse complement strand
ACCGCCGCCTTCCTTAAGAGCAACGGAATTCGCACCCACCTGCTCAAGAAGATCAGTGAGGATCCCGATGAGATCCCCAATGCGATTCGTCAGGGACATCTTGCCTACGTTATTAACACCCGTGACATCGGCTCAACCGGTCAGGCAAGCGACGGTATGGAGATTCGCCGCTTGGCTACCGAGAACAACGTCACGGTGTTCACCTCGATCGATACTGTAAACGTTCTGCTCCATGTTCTTGGGGAGACCACCCTTACCATTTCTACCATCGACGCATAGGAGAGGTAGGCTATGAAGCAAGGAATATTTAAGATTATTGAAAACACTCAACTGAACTCATCTGTGTTTAGGATGCGTTTGCAAGGTGATGTCAGCGACATTACTGCGTCGGGTCAGTTCGTTAACATTCAGCTTGAGGGACATTATCTTCGCCGTCCCATATCGGTCTGCGATGTCGATAGTGACTCTGTTACCATTTTGTACAAGGTGGTCGGTCACGGCACCGAGCAGATGAGCAAAATGGCAGTCGGCGAGGAGCTTGATGTCCTGACGGGACTGGGCAACGGATATGACCTGTCGCTTTCGGGTGATGAGCCGCTCCTGCTTGGCGGCGGAGTCGGCGTTCCGCCCTTGTATCTGCTTGCAAAGAAGCTTATTAAGGACAATAAGAAGGTTCACGTTGTGCTTGGCTTTAACACCAAGGACGAGGTGTTTTATGAGCAGGAGTTTAAGGACCTCGGTGCAGAAGTTACCGTAACTACGGTCGACGGAAGCTACGGCGTAAAGGGCTTTGTTACGCATGCTTTGCCTGATACCTATACTCATTTCTACACCTGCGGACCCGAGCCGATGCTCAAGGCTGTTTTCAGGTCGACCAAGACGAGCGGTCAGTTCAGCTTTGAGGAGCGTATGGGTTGCGGCTTCGGCGCCTGTATGGGTTGCAGTTGCAAGACTGTGACGGGATATAAGCGTATCTGCAAGGACGGCCCCGTTTTGTTAAAGGAGGAGATCTTATGGGAGAATTAAGTGTAAAGCTCTGCGGCATCACCCTTGATAACCCCGTAATTCCTGCCTCGGGCACCTTTGGTTTCGGCTATGAATTTGCCGAACTTTATGATATTAACTGCCTTGGCACCTTTTCCTTTAAGGGCACCACTAAGGAGGCCCGTTTCGGCAATCCCACTCCGCGTATTGCTGAGTGCTCAAGCGGAATGATCAATGCCGTCGGACTTCAAAATCCCGGTGTTGAAAAGGTCATCTCTGAGGAATTGCCTAAGCTTGCCAAGTGCTTTAACAAGCCTGTTATGGCCAACGTCAGCGGCTTTTCGTTGGAGGAGTATGCCTACACCTGCGCTAAGCTTGACAAGTGTGAGCAGGTCGGCTGGCTTGAGGTCAATGTTAGTTGTCCCAATGTCCACGGTGGCGGTATGAGCTTCGGTACCAGTCCCGAGGCGGCAGCAAGTGTCGTCAGGGAGGTCAAAAAGGTAACCACTAAGCTGGTTATCGTCAAGCTTTCGCCCAATGTCACCGATATTGTTTCGATCGCAAAGGCTTGCGAGGAAGTGGGTGCCGACGGCATCAGCCTTATCAACACAATGCTCGGTATGCGCATTGACCTTAAGACCAAAAAACCTGTCATCGCCAACACTATGGGCGGATTTTCAGGCCCTGCGATTTTCCCCGTCGCAGTAAGAATGGTCTATCAGGTCGCTCACGCTGTCAGCATCCCCGTTGTCGGTATGGGCGGTGTGTCATCGGCTGAGGATGTCATTGAAATGATGCTTGCAGGTGCAACTGCGGTCGAGGTTGGTGCCGCTAACCTTATCGACCCGTATGCCTGCCGCAAGATCATCGACGATCTGCCGAGTGTAATGAAGAAATACGGTATTGAAAACCTGAATGATATAATAGGAGGAGTTCGTTAATGGGAAAGGACGTTATAATTGCCTGCGATTTTGCCGGTGCGGAGCAGACATTTGCTTTTTTGGACAAGTTCACCGGTAAAAAGCCCTTTGTTAAGATCGGTATGGAGCTTTTCTATGCCGAAGGACCTTCGATCGTCCGTGAGATCAAGGCGAGGGGACACAAGATCTTCTTGGATCTGAAGCTCCACGATATCCCCAACACAGTCAAAAAGTCGATGGCAGTTCTGTCGGGACTTGACGTTGACGTTTGCAACCTGCACGCAGGCGGAACTATTCGTATGATGGAGGCGGCCCTTGAGGGACTTACCCGTCCCGACGGAACCAGACCTCTGCTTATCGCCGTTACTCAGCTGACCTCTACCGATCAGGAGAGTATGACCAACGACCTGCTTATCGACCGACCCATTGACGAGGTCGTTATGCACTACGCTTCAAATGCTAAGAAGGCGGGACTTGACGGTGTCGTTTGCTCGCCCCTTGAGGCAGGAAAGGTACACGAGGTCTGCGGTGCCGACTTCCTGACCGTTACCCCCGGTGTTCGTTTTGCCGACGGAGATATCGGAGACCAGAAGCGTGTTATGACACCTGCCGAGGCCAAAAAGATCGGCTCCGACTACATCGTTGTCGGCAGGCCTATTACCGCTGCCGAGGACCCTGTTGCCGCTTATGAAAGATGCTTAAATGAGTTTGTCGACTAAGGAGGTAAAAATTATGAATCTCAATCAGCTTATTGCGAAGGACCTGCTTAAAATTAAGGCGGTTTTCTTCCGTCCCGAAGAACCTTTTACTTGGGCAAGCGGAATAAAGAGCCCCGTTTACTGTGATAACCGCCTCACCCTGACCTCTCCTGAGGTTCGCACCGATGTTGAAACGGGCCTTGCTACCCTTATTAAAGAAAATTATCCTGATGCAGAGGTGCTTATGGGTACCTCCACCGCAGGTATTGCACACGCCGCAATCACCGCTCATCTTATGGATCTGCCGATGGGTTACGTTCGTTCGGGAGCAAAGGATCACGGCAGACAGAATCAGATCGAAGGCCGACTTGAAAAAGGACAGAAGGTCGTCGTTGTTGAGGACCTTATTTCTACCGGCGGAAGCGTTATAGAGGTTGTTAATGTTCTCCGCGAGGCAGGTGCCGAGGTGCTTGGCATCGTGTCTATCTTCACCTATGGTATGCAGAAGGGTCTTGACCGTCTTGCTGCGGCCGACGTTAAGAATGTTTCCCT
>JAZTZA010000070.1:0-4966 GCA_045637185.1 Acutalibacteraceae bacterium | reverse complement strand
TGCAACTCCTTGGCTCACAGAACGACATGGCTACGATCCGACTTATTAAAGCTCGTAATTCTCGCCATAGATTCCTGCGACAACGCCGCGCTCGATCAGGCCCTTGTTTTCATCGTGGGCAAAAATCCACTTGTTTACACGGAACAGAAGTGGGTCGCTCGATGCCTTATCCAAGGGGGTGTTGGTACCTCTGAGCAGGCCGACAACACAGCCAAAGCCGTTTGCATCGGTTTCGATCGGGCAGAAATGCAGAGTGGTCGCATAGACCTCGATGGCTTCGCCACGGCAAAGGCGGAATGCCTTGACGTTAGCGGAGTCGTAGCGGTTGCCATCCTCGATGTCGCGGCGGTCGCCGAGCAGGAGAATGAGGTCGTTGACAGCGATGTTTATCTCGGAGCAGGTGTGCCACTCAAGAGCGTTGAGCTGATGGCTGTGGCCGTAGCAATAACCAAGCTGAGTATCCAGCATACCGAAATAGCAATCCTGAATCTCCTCCTTGATAGGCAGCGCCTCAAAATCGGCACGGGACGGCTCGTAAGCAGAGCCTTCGGCGGGCTTTTCAATCTTATCGGCAACGGCAACGATCTCGTCGGTGTTGAGGTCGAGAACTCGGCCAAACTGAGCAAATTCCTTATCGTTAACGCTATAAATCTTCATAAAATTCCCCTTCTTTTCAAAGTTCATCTCATTATACTGCGGTTTTATTGACATTTCAAGAGACTTGGCAACTTTTTCAAAGAAAAAAACACCTGCCGCCTATCAAAAGGTAGCAGGTGTTAAATTTACAATTAGTCAGCCAGACGGGTCTTGAGGTCCTCAAGCTGCTTTGCAAGCTCTGCAGGGAGTCTGTCGCCAAACTTCTTGTAGTGCTCGGTGATCTCGGCGACCTCCTTGTTCCAAGCGTCCTTATCAACGTCAAGGATGCTCTTGAGGGTGTCGAGGTCGAAGTCGAGGTCGGTCAGGTCGATATCCTCGGGCTTCGGAATGTAACCGATAGCGGTCTCCTCAGCGTCGGCATTGCCTTCGCAACGGTCGACGATCCAGTTGAGTACGCGCATATTGTCACCGAATGCGGGCCACAGGAAGTTGCCGTCGTCATCGGTACGGAACCAGTTGACATTGAAGATCTTGGGAGCCTTGTCGCCAAGCTTCTTGCCCATATCGAGCCAATGCTGGAAGTAGTCGCCCATATGGTAGCCGCAGAAGGGCAGCATAGCCATCGGGTCGCGGCGAACAACGCCTACTGCACCGGAAGCGGCAGCGGTGGTCTCGGAAGCCATAGCGGAGCCGATGAATACACCGTTCTCCCAATCCTTTGACTGATAGACCAGCGGAGCAAGCTTAGCACGGCGGCCGCCGAAGATAATAGCGGAGATCGGCACGCCCTCGCCCTTCTCAAACTCGGAAGAGATGCAGGGGCAGTTCTTAGCAGGAGCGGTGAAGCGGCTGTTGGGATGAGCGCCGTAGGTAGACTTGTCGTTCTTGTCGAACTTCTCGCAATCCCAAGGCTCGCCTACCCAGTCGATAGCATTCTTGGGAGGATTCTTATCAAGGCCTTCCCACCAAACAGTGTTGTCCTCGACGTTGTGGCAAACGTTGGTGAAGATGGTGTTCTTCTTGGTGGACTCAAGAGCGTTGAAGTTGGACTTGACGTTGGTGCCGGGTGCTACGCCAAAGAAGCCGTTCTCGGGGTTGATGGCGTAGAGGCGGCCGTCCTTACCGATGCGCATCCAGCTGATGTCATCGCCGACAGTCCAGATCTTGTAGCCCTTCTCGCGCAGGTACTCGGGCGGAATAAGCATAGCAAGGTTGGTCTTGCCGCAGGCAGACGGGAAAGCAGCAGCAACATACTTGACCTCGCCCTTCGGGTTCTCAAGGCCGAGAATGAGCATATGCTCAGCCATCCAGCCCTCTTTCCAACCCTGATAGGAAGCGATACGCAGAGCGAAGCACTTCTTACCGAGCAGAACGTTTCCGCCGTAAGCGGAGTTAACAGAGATGATGGTGTTGTCCTCGGGGAACTGGCAGATGTAACGGTTCTCGGGATCGATATCGCAGGAAGCGTGGAAGCCGCGAACGAAATCGTTGCTGTCACCCAGTACGTCGAGCACTTCCTTGCCGACGCGGGTCATAATGGCCATATTCAGAACAACGTAGATAGAATCGGTGATCTCAATACCGATCTTGGCAAGCGGAGAACCGATGGGTCCCATAGAGAAGGGGATGATGTACATAGTACGGCCCTTGTAGCTGCCGCGAGCGATGTCGTAGAGCTTCTTATACATTTCCTCGGGATCGCACCAATGGTTAGTCGGACCTGCGTCCTCCTCCTTCTTAGAGCAGATGAAGGTGCGGTTCTCAACACGGGCAACGTCGTTCGGCTTGGTTCTGTGCAGGTAGCAGCCAGGAAGCTTCTCCTCGTTGAGCTTGATCATTTCGCCTGTCTTGACAGCAGTGGCACGCAGCTCATCAAGCTGAGCCTCAGATCCGTCGATCCACATAACAGAATCGGGATTGACGAGCTCCTGAATCTTGGCTACAAACTCAAGAACATTCTTATTGTTGGTCATTGTTATCATCCTTTCAACAAGCATTGGTGGACACAAAATATGCTTTGTTAAATTTTTAGCATACATATGCCCCAAATTTTCCTATTTTACATTATACAATATCGGTTATAGTTTTTCAATAGAAAAATTATGAATTTTTTGTATATTTTCCTTGGTCGATGGGCATAGTCGCGTAGGCGTTGAGGTCGTTGTCGCTTATATTCCCCGCCTGATACTCATAAAAAGCCTGCACGCCCACCATAGCGGCATTGTCACCGCAAAGGCTCAGTTCGGGATAGCAAAGGTTCCAACCGCGCTTTTGACACTCTTCGGTCATTCTGCGGCGCAGTTCGCTGTTTGCCGAGACGCCACCTGCCATTACGATAGTGGTATGGCCGAGGTCCTCAGCCGCCTTTACGGTAGCACCGATGAGCATGTCGCACACACGTCGGCGCAAAGCGGCCGCAAGGTCCGCAACGCATATGTCCTCCCCCTTCTGAGAAGCATTGTGAACGGTGTTTATGACCGCAGTTTTAAGCCCCGAGAAGCTGAAATCGTAGGGGCAACCTGTTATGTGGGGGAAAGGCAAGGTGTACGCATCGGGGTTTCCGCTTTCTGCGATTTTGTCGAGGGCGATTCCACCGGGGTAGTCCATACCCATTACGCGAGCCGTCTTGTCAAAGCACTCCCCTGCCGCGTCGTCGTGGGTCCTGCCGATAATTCGGTAATCGGTATATCCGAGCACCTCGACTATATGGCTGTGACCGCCTGAAACGACCAGACACAAGAAGGGCGGCTTAAGCTCAGGGCAGGTAATGTAGTTGGCGGCGATGTGCGAGCGCAGGTGATGTACGGGTATGAGGGGCTTTCCTGCCGCGAGGGCAAGCCCTTTGGCAAAGTTGACGCCCACCAAAAGCGCGCCGATAAGTCCGGGAGCGTATGTAACGGCAACGGCATCTATGTCATTAAGGGTACAGCCTGCCCTGTCAAGCGCCTCCTGCGTGACCGCGACGATGGATTCAGCGTGACGGCGAGAGGCTATCTCTGGCACGACACCGCCGTATTTCTTGTGCTCTTCGACCTGAGTCGCAACCACGCTTGAAAGTACGCGTCGCTCCTCGGTGACGGCTGCGGCTGTCTCGTCGCAGGAAGATTCAATTGCAAGTATTTTCATCGGTAATCACCTTCTGCATAGTAAGTCCGTCTTCGCGCGGAAAGGAATAAAAATCGCGCCGACGTGCCAATATTTCATACCCGAGGGAGAGGTAAAACTCCCTCGCTTTTTGGTTTGATTCACGCACCTCGAGCATCATCCTTTCGGCACCCTGAGATGCGCTTTGAGCTTCACATTCGGTAAGCATCTGCTTGCCCAAGCCTTTGCGGCGATAATCGGCATCAACACCGATAAGATGCAGGTATGCCACATCATCGAGCATTTCGGCAACCGCAAAGCCCACAAGCCGCTCATCCTCCCACACGGTCAGCACAAGGGAGCCCTTGTCCATTTCGGACAGAAAGCTCAATTCAGACCACGGCTGATGAACACAAGCGGCGCAAAGCTTAGCAAGGGCTGACGCATCCTGCCTCACGGCAGGGCGCATCACCGTCACAGTTGCTTGGCGACGCTATCCATCGCCTCATACATACGGTCGCGGCAGGTGCGGTACTCATCAAGCTTATAGCCGTAGGGGTCGGGAATTCCCTTTCCGAATACGGCAGAAGAGTAACCTGCCGCCTTGAGCAGTTCGGCGTGACCCTCACTCATACAAATGATAAGGTCGGCTGAATCGAGCAGAGAGCGGCTGATAACCTTGGCGGAATGGCCCGACAGGTCGATGCCCATCTCCTGCATTGCTATAACCGAGTTTTCGGAAGCGGGCATCCCCTCAGCAGCCGCGATACCCGCGCTGTCGGCAACGGCATCAATGCCATTTTCCTGCGCGTAGCGGTTGAAGATGGCCTGCGCCATCGGCGAGCGGCAGGTGTTGCCCGTGCATATAAACAGCACCTTTTTCATTCCATCCTATCCTTTCGTAAAGGCTTGTAAGATCAACCCTTTGCCTCATACCAGTCCTTACCGATGTGAACGTCGGCAGGCAGAGGCACCTTCATTTCAAAGGCTTTTTCCATTTCCTGAGTCAGTATCTGCGACGCCCTTTCGGCATCGGCCTGCGAGGCTTCGACGATGAGTTCGTCGTGTATCTGCAGTATCAGTCGCGCATCGAGTCCTTCTTCACGCAGGCGGTTCCACACGCGTACCATCGCAATTTTAATTATGTCGGCTGCAGTTCCCTGAATGGGTGCGTTGCGGGCGACCCGCTCTCCGAAAGCGCGAAGCTGATGATTTGAAGAATTGAGCTCAGGCAGGTAACGGCGACGGCCGAGAGCGGTCTCGACATAGCCCTTTTCCTGTGCCT
>JAZTZA010000069.1:0-2007 GCA_045637185.1 Acutalibacteraceae bacterium | reverse complement strand
CATCGATGTGGTCGCCCACGTCATCATCGGCTTGCCAAACGAAACGCCCGACGACCTGCTCAAAACCATCGACCTCGTCGGCAAAACCGCGCAGGGAGTAAAACTGCAGTTGATGCACGTGCTGCGCGGCACAACGCTTTGTGAATGGTATGAGCAGGGGAGATATATTCCGCTATCAATGGAGGAATACCTCGACCTGCTGTGCCGATGCATCGAGCATCTGCCGCCTGATGTGGTTATCCATAGGCTGACGGGTGACGGGGATAAAAAATTGCTCGTCGCACCCCTCTGGAGTGCCGACAAAAAGCGGGTGCTCAACGCCATAACCCGTATATTTGAAGAAAGGGACATAATCCAAGGTCGCGCCCTTGGGAAATAAAAAACAAGGTTGGAGTTATTCCAACCTTGTTTTTGCTTCTTCGGTCGCCGCGACGGCAAGTCGGTCGCAACGTTCATTTTCAGGATGCCCTGCGTGCCCCTTTATCCACTTTATCTCCACCTCATGCTCGTCCAAAAGGTCAAGCAGTCGGCCCCACAGGTCAGGGTTAAGGGCAGGCTTTTTGTCGCTCTTGACCCAGCCCTTAGCACGCCACGATTTTGCCCATCCGTTGACGATTCCGTCGGCTACGTAGCGTGAATCGGTGGTGACGATGACACTGCACTTCTCTTTAAGTGCCTCAAGACCGCGGATAACGGCGGTCAGCTCCATACGGTTGTTGGTGGTCTGTGCCTCGCCGCCGGAAAGCTCCTTTTCAACGCCGTTATATCGCAAAATAGTGCCCCAGCCGCCAGGACCCGGGTTACCCGAGCAGGCACCGTCGGTAAACATCTCAATCCTCTTCATCGTCAACACCTCTCGTGTTAAATCTTACGGTTACGTCAAGCATATATCGGTAAAGCTCCTCCATCGAGCCGTATGCCTTTTCAAGCTCGGCAAGAAGCGCCTTGGGCTGATTCAATCGGCGCACACCGTCGACGTGACGGGTGACGAACAACTGCTTGGAGTCGTACCACTCGGTAAGGTCGGGGTCGGTGATGCCGTCGGCCGCCGCTTTTGACCGCTTGTAACGCTCATTGTCTATCGAAAGACCTGCATCCTTGACCTTTTGATATGCCGAAAGCAAGGGCAGGGGCTTACTTTTGATATATTCGCGCCAATATTCCATAAAAGCAGGGGTGGTGCTGATGATACCGCAACCGTAGTTGTACCCGTCGCTGAAAAACTCAAACCACAGCATCGGAGTGGGCAACTGATTTTTCTGATGTCTGAACATCAGCCACAGGTTCTCGCGGTAAAGGCTCTTGTCGGCGGTGAAACGGGTGTCCCTGCGCACTCTTGAAAGGCAGCGCACGGGGTCGAGGATGAAATCGGGATTGATGCGCTCAAGGGTAGGTTGAAGGTCGGCCGCGAGGGCGCGCATAGGGTAGACCACCCCTTCGTTGATCTCCTTTTTATGTTCCTCGTAAAACGCCTTTGAATTGTTGAACCGATTTTCCGCGAGCAATATTATCGACTGGGGTGTAATACCCTTATAATTCATTAGCTTCATTCTCCTTGCAAACGTCGTAGCAAAGCCGCTCAAGGTCGGCAAAGGTCTCAAGCTCACCGCTTCTGCGACGGAACTGAGCGGCACCCTTGAGCCCTCTCATATACCAAGCGGCGTGCTTGCGCATTTCACGCATAGCGATGCGCTCGCCCTTTTGCTCGGCGGTCATTTTTGCCTGCCTGATAAGCACCAGCATCCTTTCGGAAACGGGCGGCTCGGTAAGTATGCGTCCCTCACCGATGTAGGCGTTTATCTGACTGAATATCCAGGGTCTTCCCATGGCGGCTCTGCCTACCATAATAAAGTCACAACCCGTTTCCTCGTACATCTTTGCCGCTGCCATCGGTGAATCCACATCGCCGTTTCCTATAACGGGTATGCTCACGGCATCTTTCACCGCCTTGATTATATCTAAATTCACAGGAGGAGCATACATCTGCTCTCGGGTTCTGCCGTGGAC
>JAZTZA010000068.1:0-4618 GCA_045637185.1 Acutalibacteraceae bacterium | reverse complement strand
TGCACAGTTGGGGCGTAGGGCAATATTTGCACCCGCATTGCCGGGCAAATGTGCGCCCAAAACCGCTGCACAGATACTCTACCGCTCCATAATCAGCATTTTAACGGAGGAATTCTCGTGGATAGACTTCGATTAGGCTTTGCGGTGTGCGGCTCCTTTTGCACACTTCGCAAAGCGCTCGATCAAATGGAGTTAATGGCAAAAGAAGTTGACATAACACCGATAGCATCCCCCATAGTGCAGACCTCGGACACAAGATTCGGAACGGCAGAGCAGTTTATGAGGGATATGGAGAGGATATCGGGCCGTACACCCATCAAGACGGTGGTAGAGGCCGAACCGATAGGCCCCAAGGCACTTTTTGATGCGCTGGTCATCGCCCCCTGCACAGGCAACACCCTTGCAAAGCTGACGGGCGGCATCACCGATACCTCGGTCACTATGGCGGCAAAGGCGCACCTGCGCAATGGCCGACCATTGATACTCGCGGTGGCTACCAACGACGCGTTGGGCGCGGCAGGTAAGAACATCGGCGCCCTTTTTAACACAAAAAACATCTACTTCGTCCCGATGGCACAGGACGATCCCAACGGAAAACCCACCTCGCTTATCGCCGATTTTTCGAAGTTGAGAGAGACGGTTTTCGCTGCAATCGAGGGCAAACAGGTGCAACCTATACTCTATTCATAAAAAATTAAGAAACAAATTGAAAAAAAGCCTTGAATAGACGGCGTTAATGGTGTAACATAATAGCAAAGGGAAAGGGTGATGATAAATGCAGGATAAGACCGTAACATTCAGCCTCGGTGATGACCGCGAGAGAGAAATTCGCAGCATACTTGTGACCGTGTACAACGCGCTTAAGGAGAAGGGATACAATCCGATCAACCAGATCGTCGGTTATATCCTGTCCGAAGATCCTACCTATATCACGACCAATCACAATGCCCGTTCGCTTATTCGCCGTCTTGACCGAGATGAGATCTTACAGACCTTGTTAAAGGATTTTCTGGCCGACTAAATTAGGATAATAAAACGGACTCTGCACCAATCGGTGCGGAGTCCGTTTTTGCATATCAATATTTTTACAGCTCGAAGTCGGCCGCCGCAAACTGCGGCTTTGGCGGCAGTTTAGGCTCGCGCTTGAGGGGGTCATAGCGGAACTTTCCGCAACGCGCGTCAAGCGGCATAACACCCTTGCGGATGCAGAGCACCGACTTTCCGTCGGGCGCAGGACGGCCGATCTCACACAGTCCGCATTGTTTGACAATATCCGCCTTCGGTTTCACAAAATCGCCGCCTTTCCCCTTTGTACGATCATTTTAACATAGATTTTCTAAAAAGGAAAGACCTAATTTTTGCAGGCGGCTGTCCACAGCATCGTAGAGGCGGTCAGAAGCATCGCGAGGGTGCAGGGAATCATCGTAGCGCGGTATCCCGCAAGGACGGTGACACCGTTGGAGGCGGTCTCCATTACCGAGGGGCAGAGGTGGATGAGTATGGCGCAGACGGCGAAGCTTAGTGCCGCGTGGCAAAGGCGGGATAATATCAGCCTGACGAACGAGATGCACCCCTGCGACATACGCATCACCTGAAAAATGACCGACAGGCCCCCGAATCCCAAGGCGGCCGCTATAACGGGCGCGCCGAAACCGTTTGCAGCCAGCCATTCGCACCCTCGCGTCACCTCAATGAGAGGGAAAAACGGCCCCGCCTCTTTCGGCAGGGCAGACATCACTGCGGAAAAGAGGGTCACAAAGCCGCAAATGGTCAGCATCTGTTGGCAGGAGGCGGCGGTGGAGTTTACAAACGCGTCGGCAAGCCCTTCGGTCTTAGTCGGCTTGTCTGGGGTGGGCTTGATTTTGGCCGAAAATCGCGCGGTAACTACGCCGATTATGACCGACGCCGCAAGGTGACAGGCAAGAAGTATCCAGCCGACCTTGACCGACCCAAGCAGGCATCCGCCGACCGCGAAAACTATCATAGCAGGCCCTGCATTGACGCAGTAGGTCATCATACGGGCGGCGGTGGCAGAGTCGATGACCTCGTTTTTGTGCAGGCGCGAAACGAGGCAGGCGCCGGTCGGGTAGCCCGAGAAAAAGGAAAACAGCACACCCTCGCAGGCCTGACGGGGCAGGCGGAAAAGGGGCGAGAGCAATTTTGTTATCGGCCGCAAAAGGAAGGAAAGGGCGCCTGTGCGCGAAGCAAACTCTGACATCACCATAAAGGGAAAGAGGGAGGGTATCACCACCTGCGCGCAAAGCATAAGCCCGTCGCGTATCCCCTCTGCGATCTGCGACGAGCTTGTAAAGAGCATCACAAGCCCCACACAGCATAGGGTAACGTTGACCAACCGCCTTATTTTCCAAGACATAAAACCCCTCCGTTCCCTGAAAATATATGGCAGAAGGTGCATTTTTATATCCTTATAAACATAGTTTAGTAGGGATAAACCGAGGTGGAAATATGGCAAAAAACAAAGCAAAACTGCAAAATGCCGCCCGTCAGCTTGACAGGGCGCTTGAGCTTCCTGCGGGCACCCTCAGCGGTGGCGCACATATCGAACTCAACTCCAATCGCGAGGCGGTCATCGATGGATGCAAGGGGATTATCGATTACGGCGAGGAAGCGGTGCGGCTGAACATCGGCAACGGCTCGGTCACCTTTCTCGGCCGAAGCCTGATGCTCAAAAATCTGACCGATAAGCAGGCGATTCTTGTCGGCCATATTCATCGCATCGAATTTGACGGTTAAAGGGGAAGGGTTATGTTTTTTCTCCGACTGATACGCTTTCTGTTCGGTTATGTGAAGATCACCGTATCGGGCAGGTTCCCCGAGAGATTTCTGAATATCTGTGCCAATCACTCGGTGCCCGTGTGGTATACCCACCGACGCGGCGACAGCATCGAGTGTTGCATTTTTGCGCGCGATTACCGCAAGCTCATCGGGTTGAGACGGGGTTGTGCCGTCTCGGTCAAAATAAAGCGCAAGTACGGCCTGCCACTCTTTTTTCATCGCTACCGACGGCGCAAAGGTATGCTCTGCGGTGCGGTGATGTTTTGCGTAATATTGGCGGTGATGCCCAATTTCGTGTGGAGCATCGAGGTCAATTCTGACGGCAGTATCGGCGAGCAACAGGTAATAGATAAGCTCGAGGAGCTTGGGCTCGGCATCGGTACACCCCGTTCAAAGATAGATTCGGGTAATATGCGTGTGCAGTTGGCGATTGCACTTGACGAGGTGTCGTGGGCGGCCATAAATGACGACGGCACGACGGTCACCGTTGAGGTGCGCGGAGCAACTAAAAAGCAGGAAAATGACTACGCGTACAGCAATTTGACGGCCAAATGTGACGGTTGGATAACGGCGGTCTACGTTCGAAGCGGAAGCGCCGCCGTAAAGGTGGGCGATGCGGTGGTCAAGGGGCAACTGCTGGTCTCGGGTACCGAGCAGTACAAGGACGGCTCCACCGTTTTCCGCCACAGCGATGCCGACGTCATCGCCCAGACCAATCACGAGCTGAGGGTGTCGGTGTCCCTTAAGCAAAAGGTCAAGGCCGACACGGGCAGGGTGTGCAACCGAAGCGTCGTGAGCGCATTCGGGCTGAAATTGCCTCTCTACGTCGGGGAGATAGATTTTGACTATCGCGCTCAGGCGGTGAAAAATGACCTCGTCATCGGCGGAGTAAAACTGCCGGCATTTATTGCGACCGCAAAATTCTACGAGGTGCGCGAGGACAGCATCACCCTCTCTGTCGAGCAGGCCAAGGAGCGCGCTGATAAGCTCTTGGAGACCGAAAAGGAAAGGCTGCTCGCCGACAGGGAACTGGTCTCCTGCGAGGTAAAATATGAGCAAACAGAGGGTGAATTGATTGCGGTCGCCCACTGCGTTTGCAAGGAAAACATAGCAAAAACCGAATATTTCAACGTCGAGAAGGGCTGACGGGTAAAAATTTTTCAAAAGCTTAAAGCAAATGCTTTAAGTTCTCGCAAAAATGTGTTACAATAACTACGAATATAAAAATGTCGGAGGATAGGCAATGTTTGAACAAACTGTGAGTTTTGACAGGCTTGAGCAGGCGGTCGACCTTTTCGGTAGCTTTGATGAGAATATCAAGCTCATCGAAAACGAGTATTCGGTGGTCATCGTTATGCGTGGCAGTGATATCAAAATTCAGGGCGAGGCCGAAAAGGTCACCGCGGCGGCATCGGTCGTTTCGGGCCTTTTGATGCTTGCCGCAAAGGGCGAGACTATCAACGAGCAGAGCGTGCGATACACTATGTCCTTGGTCAGCGAGGGCAAGCAGGACCGCTTGGCACAGCTTGCGGGCAACGGATGCATCTGCATCACTTCAAAGGGCAAGCCCATCAAGCCCAAGACCCTCGGACAGAAAAAATATATCGATGCTATACGGGACAATACAGTGGTCATAGGCGTCGGCCCTGCAGGAACGGGTAAGACCTATCTTGCGGTGGCAATGGCGGTGGCGGCCTTTCGCGATAAGCAGGTCAACCGCATTATCTTGACCCGACCCGCCGTCGAGGCAGGGGAAAAGCTTGGCTTCCTGCCGGGCGATATGCAGAGCAAGGTCGACCCCTAGCTGCGCCCTCTTTACGAT
>JAZTZA010000067.1:0-5098 GCA_045637185.1 Acutalibacteraceae bacterium | reverse complement strand
TACACCTGATAGGAATCAAAATAAAATTCGCCATCTCTAAATTCATCCGGCTTTTCGTATTCCCAGTCATAACTTATATCTAAATCCTCTGCTTTTTTCAATCCCAAAAACTCACCGTTTTTTGAATTGTAGACATAGGCGTCATCGTAATAAATTATAAGCTTATCATCCTGCAAGGCGAAATAAGAGTTGCGAATATATGGGGTAGCAACAGCCCAGAGAAATTCACCTGACTCTGAATAAACATTAACACAGTTTGCGTTATTATAGCATACATAGATTTGTCCTAATTCTTCATCACGCAAAACTTTATCGATTTCATCCGGAATGAACGATTCAGGTTGAAGTTCGGCATAGTTTTGGTTATCATTAGTGTTGACTGTACTGGCGAATAAACCCCAAGCAATTCCGCCCATAAACAGTATGATAAATATAACAAAAAGTACAAAAGATGATTTTTTCATAACAGTCCCTCACTTTTGGTTATTATACTACATTTACTGCACAAAAGCAAATATTTCCGCAAAACAATGGTGCAAAGCACTTTCCTTACGGATCATGCTTTGCACCGCTATTTGTTTCACACTAAAATTCAGTTATAACCCGTCTTAACTCGCTTTTAAGCGCATTGTAGCGCATTTGGTATTCATCGGTCGAGTTGCCTGCGTTGGCATTTGCTGTAATCGCCCTGCTCGTTTGGGTCGGCGTGTCCGAGACTCCGGGCTCGAGCCCTACACCCTCAGGCTGAACAAAGGGAATACCGAAATAATCGCAAAAGCCCCTCGTTGTAAGCTCTGCAAAGGTCTGCATCCTTACGTGGAAGAGGGTCGCGTCGTCGACATTGTCGTGGAAAACTATCTCATCATAGACGCAGGGCGAGATCGTGTAACGAATTTCGTACAAACTGCGGTTCTGGTTTACGTAGATAGGATTGGGATAGACCTGCGGTCTGAGCTCGGCGATATCCTCGGCACATTCATAGGCAGGATTGCCGTCGACCGCATTGTAAACAAGCAGAACCGAGTACCTCGTCATACCGTTAAAGGCGTTGGTATGGCAGGCGTAGTGAATGTCTGGACCCCACGCGTTGCTCTCAGCGGTCGCCTCCTGAAAGGTCTTGTTGTAGTTGCGCCGATATTCAATTCCGCAGGCCTGAAAATACCGCTCCAAGATATCTGCGTAAAGCTGGCAATGATTCTTCTCCGTATCGCCGTACTCGCACAGGTTATATGTCTGAACACTGGGTGATATATATACTTTTGGCAAACTAATGCACCTCCTGCAGTCATTATATGAGGGCAGGAATTTTAGGTTAAAACAAAGGCTTCCCATTAAGGAAGCCTTTTCTCATTAATCGTATTCGGTATCGAAATTTATTACGCAGACACAATCGGGCTCGGTCTTGCCCACCTCGAAGCGAATGAGTCTTTCCAACTCGTCGGTTGAAGTTTTGCATTCAAAGGGCACGACGACGTCGAAAATCAAGTTTGAGGTCATCTCGCCGTGTACCATTCTGAAATCGTGCATACTCAGGGATCGGTCTATCCTTTTAAGTGCCTGCGAAACGGCCATCTTGTACCGCATCACCGACTCGCCGTTGTCAACGGGGTCCATGTGCGCTACCAAGAGGATGCCCAACGCCTCGCCGACCTCCTTTTCACATCGGTCGATCTCCTCGTGGCACTTGAGCACATCAACATCATAAGGCACCTCGATATGTATCGAAGCAAAGCGTCTGCCGGGGCCGTAGTTATGCACGATAAGGTCGTGCACACCCGTGAACATCTCATAGGACAAAACGCGGCTTTTGAGTTCGTCGACAAACTCCTTACTCGGAGCCTCGCCCAAAAGGGGATGCACAGTTTCCAAGGCAGACCTGAAGCCACCGTAGATGATGAACACCGCCACAAGCAGACCTGCAATTCCGTCGATGTTCCACTCGAAAAAGCGATACAACAAAGTGGTCACCAAGACCGCAGAGGTGGACACCGTATCGTTAAGACAATCTCTTGCCGTTGCAAGCAGGGCGGTTGACGAAAGCAGTTGGCCGAGCCGTTTGTTAAACAGGTACATCCATAGTTTAACAAGGATAGAAGCAACAAGTATGGCAACCGTGAGGATAGTTACATCTATTCCTTGCGGGTCAAGTATCTTCCCCGCCGCGCTTTTGAGCAGTTCAAAGCCAACAAGCACTATGAGCAAGGAAACGATGAAGCCCGACATATATTCCATCCTGCCGTGACCGAAGGGATGTTCCTTATCGGCAGGTTTTGATGACAGCTTGAAGCCGAGCATCGTTATCACCGACGAGCCCATATCGGAGAAGTTATTGAAGGCATCGGCGATGATGGATATACTGCCCGACAATACGCCTGCAAGCATTTTCACTGCAAATAGCAACAGGTTACAAACTATGCCCACTCCTCCGCTGAGGTTGCCGTAGACCGTCCTGCCCTGCGGAGAGTGGATATCGGCGCCTTTTGCAAAGCGCTTGATCAAGAACGAGATCATATTTTACCGATCCTTTTTACATCTTTGAGCCTTTTGCGCCCTTTGTTCCAAAGCCTGAGGCATTGGCAAGAATGTTGGTTTCGTAGGTGAACATCAGGTTGCTCTTACCCCTTGCGCGCTTGAAGGCCAGCTCGATGAGTCTATCAAGCAGGTCGACGTACTTGACTCCGCTTGCCTCCCACAGATAGAAGGAAAGCGAGCCGGGGATGGTGTTTATCTCGTTGACATAGGCCTCGTCGCCCTCAAGCAGATAGTCGATACGGACAACACCCGAGGCATCGATAAGCTTAAAGACCTCGCAGGAGATAGACTGGATCTTTGCTTTAAGTTCGTCGGAGATATCGGCGGGCAGCTTGCGATCGAGGGAGGTCATTCCCTTGGAACTGCCGGAGGAAAGATACTTCTTCTGATAGGAGAGTATCTCGTCATCGGTAAAGGGCTCCTCGCACTCGGAGGCGGCACATTCGTCGCTGTCGCCGAGCACCGAGCAGTTGATCTCGCGCAGGTTTGTTACCGCACGCTCGACCAATATCTTCTGCGCAAAGGAAGAGGCAAGATCGACCGCTGCTACAAGCTCGTCGCGGTTCTTCGCCTTGCCGATGCCGACGCTCGAGCCGAGGCAGGCAGGCTTGACGATAACGGGATAGCCGAACTGAGTTTCGATCCTTTCAATCCAAGCCGTCATATCGGAGACCCAGTCCTTGCCGTAAAAGGCAAGATGGGGCAGAGTCGGCAGGCCGCCCGCCTGAAGCACACGCTTAAACAGGTCCTTATCCATACCGAGAGCCGAGGAAACGATGTTGCAGTTGGCATAGGGTACTCCCAAAAGCTCAAGCCAGCCCTGAACGGTACCGTCCTCGCAGTTGGTGCCGTGAACGACCGGCAAAACGACGTCTATCGGCGAAACGATCTTGCCCTTTTTGAACTGCTTTTTCATCTCGACGAGACAGACCTCGTCACCGATGCGGTTAAGTATTACACTCGGATATTTCTCCCTAAGTGTAGCAAGAGAAATATGCTTAAAGGTGTCGATGTTGATGAAATCGGGGCTGTAAAGCATTTCCCCGTCCTTGCCGAGATATATCGGAAGGATATTGTACTTGTCTTTGTTGAGGTTGTTCATAGCCTGAACACCCGAGATAATTGCGACCTCGTGCTCGACCGAACGACCGCCGAACACCACCGCCAGATTTATCTTATTCATAGCAACACGACTCCTTTTATTTGGAATAATTATCAGGCAGATCGTTTTCAAACAGAACTGCGCACTCGCTGTCGGTCATACCGTTCAGCAGGGTCATAGCGTCCTTAAAGGTAGGTACAACGTGCAACCTATCCTCAGAGAAGCCCTCGACACTTCTTGCGCCGTCGGCAAGGGGTATCGACCTCTTTTCGCCCACGAGAACTATCTCATCACACAACTGAGCCGCCTTCTTACCGAGGTCGAAGTTGTACTGATATTCCTTATCCCCAAGCTCGACAAGACCGGGGGTAACGATGATCTTGCGGCATCCATCGAAGGATGCGAGGACGTCAACCGCCGCCAAGCTGCCCGCAGGGTTTGCATTGTAGGCATCGTCGATGAGCAAGGAGCCGTTGATAAAGGGCTTTAACTGCAGGCGGTGCTCAACGGGGTCAAGCTTGCTGACCGCAAAGCGTATGTCGCGCTCGGACACGCCGAGGTCGGTTGCAACCGTCACGACACCTGCAAGGTTTTGCACGTTGTGAGCGCCGAGCAGCTTGGTCTGCAGGGTAATGCTATCACCCTTATGGGTAAGGGTAAAGGATGCTCCGTAGCGACCCGACGTGACGTCAGAGATGACCGAGTCAGCATCATTACTACCGTAGCGGATACAGTCGTACTCCCCTGCCTTTGCGGCAATCGGCTCGGAATCAACGTTGAGATATATCCTGCCGCCCTTGCTTGATACCGCGTCGGCAAGCTCAAACTTAGTCCTTGCGACGTTGTCAAGGGTCTTGAAGGTTTCAAGATGCTGAGGGCCGACCGAGGTGATGATCGCAATATCGGGGTGAACGATGTCGCATATCTCCTTGATATCGCCGATATTCTTGGCACCCATCTCGACGATGAAGATATCATCGGTGGGTTTAAGCTGTTCGCGGATGGTACGCACGACACCCATAGGTGTGTTGAAGCTCGCAGGGGTAAAGGCGACGTTGTACCTTTCCTGCAATATACGGGCGAGGGCAAACTTTGTACCCGTTTTGCCATAGCTGCCTGTAATACCGATGACCGTCATCGGCTTATGTCGGCGAAGTATCCGCTTGGCGTCCACGATGAAATACTGACGGACGGCCGCCTCGACAGGCTCGTTGACCAATTTTACAATACAGGCGGTCAAGGGGGTGACGCAGGCAAACAATATCGAAAGATATACGGCAGGTGCCCAAAAGTACGCGCCGACAGCACAGCCGAGCAAAATTACTGCGGCGGTAAAAAATTGCCGTTTGACACGGGCGGCCACCACGAGCGGCTTGATGGCCTTTTTCTGCTTTTTGGGTGCAGACAGGGCATATACAAGCGCAAAAAGCGCAGACGCCGCGACAAGCACATACATATTGATCG
>JAZTZA010000066.1:0-9406 GCA_045637185.1 Acutalibacteraceae bacterium | reverse complement strand
GAACCCTCTTTTGTCCGTAGACAAAAGAGGGTTCTTTTCAATGAAATTTGCCCTTTAGAGCAAGTGATATAGCTGTCGCTATGATATCGCTCTAAGAGCGATATATATGCCTTCGGCATATGCAGGAACGGATATTATATCATGCTTGCCGCTTTATATAATGGATCACTAATCTATGTTGCTCTTCGATACTATTTATTTAGCAAACGATATAGTCTGTTTCTTGTTATAAAATAATAGCAGTAATGAAAAGATAAAAAGATGCGAAATCAGGATGACAAGCGAAAAAGGATATATAAATTGCAAACTGATGACCATAAGAGCATACACAACAAAATCTATTATTGATACAATAATAAACGGCCTGTGTTTTCCTAAATATACCAAAACTATTGACGCAATCAAAGCAATATGTATAATGATCGCATATGCAACACAGACATAGAAAAGGATGCTGTTAATTATAGTAGATTCTCCTAATACTTGACCACACATAAGAGCAAAGCCTGCCATATAGCCAATTCTGTGCAGATTAGCAAGGTTTAACAACAGATAAACAGTTAACAATACTTTAATGTTGAGTTTATTTATGATGTTCATAATAGCACCTCCCTGTTGTTTCTGTAAATATATTAGCATAATTTCATTTGATTTTCAAGTAAAACCAACAGCCGCACCCGAAGGCGCGGCTGTTGGTTAAATTATATCTCAACCTAATCCAACTCTTCGTAACTACAATACCATCCGTCATCCCAGATTTGATACACTCTGATATCGTACTCTCCCCTATCCGTAACACATACAAAGTCCATATAATGAGTCTGTAACTCAGCCTCTTTGTCCTCCAAGGGCATTTTATTTTCCGACTCAAGAGAAATTAGAGTGCCGTAGTTATCAATGAAATCATCGTCAGACAACAGATATTCCTTGCATTCTTCTATAAAGCCTTGTCTTGTTGCGTTGTTTACCATTCTTGATGCGTAAGGATATCCTATAGCAAAAACTGTCCACCAGGCAATAACCACCGCAGATATTATAGCAACAATAATCCAAACACGTTTCTTGCCCACTATTAAAAAACACTCCTCACAAACAAAATCAGCAGATATAACTATGCCACCGACGATGTCGGTGGCATTTTATTATGACTGAAGGACCTCTTCCCACAAGCTCTCAAAATAGGCTCGGGTGTCCTTATCCATATCGTGAAAATATTCAGTGCGCGGACGGTCCTTCTCGGCGGGATAGAGTATCTCATTCTGGTAGAACAAATAGTCAGGGTCATCGCGTACCGCCATATTAGGCGTTGCATAGCAGATGTACTCGGCGTTTGCCTTGGCGACCTCAGGCTCAAGCAGGAAGTTGATGAACATCATCGCAGCATCATAGTTTCCGCAATCCTTAGGAACACAGATGGAGTCGACGAACTCGTTCACGCCCTCTTTAGGATAAACGAAGGCAAGGTCCTCATTCTCCTCAGCCATTGTCAGATAGTCTCCGGCATAGTAAGGCGCGATTGCGGCAGAGCCGCTTTCCATCTTGTTAAAGACCTCGTCCATAACGCGACCCTGTAGGATCTCATTCTGCTCCTTAAGCTTGTCAGCGGCGGCATCCCATTCGGCCTTATCCTTGGTATTGAGATCAATTCCAAGGTAAAGTTGGGCGATGGCAAAGGCATCGCGCGAATTATTGAAGGTCAATATCTGATCTTTATACTTCTTATCCCACATAACGCCCCAGCTGTCAGGCTTTTCGGTTACAACGGTAGTGTTATAGATAAGTCCGACCATTCCGATAGAAAACGGAACGGTGTACTTCTCCTCAGGGTCGAAGTACATTTTTGTATAGGCCTTATCAATATTAGAGTAATTGGAAAGCTTCGAATAGTCGATCTCAGCAAGTCTGCCTTCGTTGACAAGGCGCTCGATCATATAGTCGGACGGAATGATGATATCATAGGATACCGCACCGCTTTTCAGCTTGGCGTACATAGTTTCGTTGCTGTCAAACATACTGTAATTTACATTTATGCCTGTAAGCTTCTCAAATGCCGCTATAACGTCCAAAGAGCCCTCACTGCCATCGGATATATACTCACCCCAGTTAAAGACGTTCAGGGTGGTTCCTGCGAGCTCCTGAGTGTATTCACCTTTAAGGTCCTTAACGGTGTCGTTAGATGTTGAGCAACCTGTCAGGGTCAGCATAGAAATTGCCAACGCAAAGGCTACAACTACTGAGAAACACTTTTTCAATGTGAGACCTCCTTTTGAGTTCTGTCATCGGATTTACTTTGAGCAATATTGATGATTATCAAGAGAATAAGAACGACGAGGAAAATTATACTGGAAAGTGCATACTTGTCGGGTTTGACCGATTTCTTGACGGCTGAATAGATGACGATGGGCAGGGTCTGGAATTCAGGTCCGCTTGTAAAGTAGCTGATGACAAAGTCATCGAGCGAGAGTGTAAATGACATAATAAAACCGGTCAAAATTCCCGATGAAATCGACGGAAGAACGACCTTGAAGAATGACTGCACCGGTGTACAACCCAAATCCTCAGCCGCCTCTGCAAGATGCTTATCGGTCTGGTGCAGCTTTGGCAGGACGTTTAGGATTACGTAAGGCAGGTTGAAGGTAATATGCGCGATCAACAGGGTCCAGAAATTAAGCTTATTCTGCGCTCCCATAAGTCCGAGCACGAACACGAAGAGCAGCATCATCGAAACGCCCGTAACGATATCGGGGTTCATCATCGGGATATTGGTAACCGCCATAACCGATGAGCGCAGGAATTTCGATCTCATATTGAAGATACCGACTGCAGCGATCGTACCGAGCAGGGTTGCGATAACTGCTGATACGATAGCAAGAATGAGGGTGTTCTTTACCGATTCGATGGTTGCGCTGTCGTTAAGAAGCTCAGCGTACCATTTGAACGAAAAGCCCTGCATAACCGAGGTACTTCTTCCCGAGTTGAAGGAGAATATAACCATAACGGCAAGAGGTGCGTACAAAAAGGCCATAATTACGCCTGTTAAAACTCTACCTAAGTGCTTCATACGACAATCTCACCGCCTTCACTGTCAGAGAAGCGATTCATAATCGCAGTGCATATCAATATCAGTATCATCAGCACAAGCGACAAGGAAGCGCCGAGGTTATAGTTAGCCGATTCCATAAACTGCCGCTCGATCGCGTTACCGATCATCATATACTTGCCTTCACCCAGCTTCTGAGAGATATAGAAGGTGCTGATAGAGGGCACGAAGACCATAATAATTCCCGAGACGACACCGGGCAAGCTCATCGGCAGAATAACCCTGCGAAGCTTGTTCCACGCATTTGCACCGAGGTCATCAGCGGCCTCGATAAGCGGGCCTTCGATCTTTACCATAATGTTATATATCGGCAGAATCATATAAGGCAGATAGTTGTATATCATACCGAGAATGACCGCAAAGGGTGTACCGAGCATCTTGATAGGGCCAACGCCAAACATACCCAAAAGGCTGTTTATTATACCCTTATTATCGAGAATGGTTATCCAGGAATATGTACGGATAAGCAGATTCATCCACATCGGCAGCATAATCAGAAGCATCATCATGCGCTGAGAAGATGCCTTCATCTGCGACATAAAATATGCAAACGGGTATGCCAAAAGCAGACACACTACTGTTGCAATAAACGAAAAAACGATCGACAACAGAAATGTATCCTTATATGTTCCTAACTCGACGATGTTCTGTAATGTGAAATTGCCGTTAGCATCGGTAAATGCGTAATAGGCCACAACTGCGAGCGGAACAACGATAAATATGGCTGACCACACAAGGTAGGGTGCGTTCAGCAATTTTTTACCGAGAGAATTGTTCAACTTACGCGTCCTCCTCGTCAGAAAGATGATCCATCTCATCACTAAAGGTGCTGTAATCGCCGAATTTACCAGAATATTCGGACTTCTTCATAATATGTATCTCGTCAGGTTTAACGCAAAGGCCGATCTTCTGTCCGACCTCTGCGCTGTCGGTGGTCTGAATCATCCACTTAAAGCCTGATACGTCGACGATTATCTCGTAGTGTACGCCCTTGAAGGTGATGGCGGTAACGACACCGCGGATCATTCCCTCATCCTCAGGGACGATATCGACGTCCTCGGGACGAATAACTACGTCAACCGCTTCATTAGGTGCAAAGCCCTTGTCAACGCACTCAAACTTGGTCTTATCGATCTCAACAACACCATCGCTAAGCATAATACCGTCGAGTATATTACTCTCACCGATAAAGTCGGCGACGAAAGCGTTCTGCGGCTCGTTGTAAATATCAAGCGGAGAGCCTATCTGCTGGATCTTACCGTTGTCCATAACAACAACGACATCCGACATCGAGAGGGCCTCTTCCTGATCGTGAGTAACGAAAATGAAGGTTATGCCCATACGCTTTTGGATGCTCTTTAATTCATTCTGCATATCCTTGCGGAGCTTGAGATCAAGGGCACCGAGAGGCTCGTCAAGAAGGAGCACCTTCGGATTGTTGACCAAAGCGCGAGCGATGGCAACACGCTGCTGCTGACCACCCGAAAGGGACTGCACCTTACGGGTACCGAAGCCTTTGAGGTTGACTATCTCGAGCATACGCTCAACGCGTTGGGTTATCTCATCCTTCGGTGTCTTGCTAACGCGAAGGCCGAAGGCGATATTTTCAAATACGTTCAGGTGCGGGAAAAGTGCATAGCGCTGGAATATGGTGTTGACCTGACGCTTATAGGCAGGCAGATCAGTAATATTCTCGCCGTCAAAGACAAGCTCACCCTCGTCGGGCTGAGTAAATCCGCCGATGATACGAAGGGTGGTCGTTTTACCGCATCCCGAAGGTCCGAGCAGGGTCACAAACTCTCCGTCCTTGATAGAAAGATCGATATTTCGCAGTATTTGCTCTCCGTCAAAGGATTTGCTTATATTTTTCAGCTCAATTATGTTATTCACAGCCATAATGCAACCCCTTTCCTTGTCCTTAAACTTAATATATCTATGATTATATAAAAAACAATTATGCATTGTTAATAATAATCCAAAACAGCGAAAAATCAAGAGTTTTTTATAAATTTCAGCAAATTTATTACAAAATCCGACGGTCAAACTACATTTTCTTTGAATTACTTGAGATTATTAAGAATTATTCTGTTTTACTGCGTTTTTTTCTAAATAGGCAAAACAGGCGGTTTTTGTACAAAATATACAAATAATCAGGCAATTTCAGGCACAAAATAAGCCGAGGCTTTCGCCTCGGCTCTTTAATCTATTATGATTATTCCTCGACAGGAGCAACCTCTTCCTCAACTTCAGCCTGAGGCTCGATGAGAGCCTTCATAGAAAGGCTTATGCGAGTCTTCTTGCCGTCGTTGACGATGTCGGTAATCTTAGCCTGAACGGTGTCACCGATCTTAAGAACATCCTGCGGCTTCTCGATGCGATGATCAGCGATCTGAGAAACGTGGATGAGGCCCTCGATGCCGTCGATGATACGGGCGAATGCGCCGTAGTCAGTCAGGCTGACGATGGTTACGTCAATAACAGAGCCAACCTCGTAGTTCTTAGCGAAGATCTCAGAGGGGTTGTCCTCGGCCTTCTTGTAGCCAAGAGAAACTCTGCCCTTCTCAGCGTCAACGCTCTTTACGAATACCTCGATGGTATCGCCGACGCTAACGACCTCGGAAGGATGCTTAATGCGGTTCCAAGAAAGCTCAGAGATATGTAGCATACCGCGAACACCGGCAAGGTCGACAAATGCGCCATAGGTGGTGAGAGCAACAACGGTACCGCTCATAGTCTGACCGGCTTCAACAGTCTCAAAGAACTTGGCTTCGTTAGCCTTTCTCTCCTCGCGGAGAACGGAGCGGATAGAGCCAACAGCTCTGCGGCCGCGGTTGATCTCGATAACGCGGAAGCGCACGTCGGTGCCCTTCATAGACTCGAGAGAGTCAACGCGGGTAGCGGTAGCCTGAGAAGCGGGAACAAAGATGCGAACTCCGTTGCAGAATACAACAACGCCGCCCTTGTTGATCTCGGTAACCTTGCCCTCGAGGATCTCGCCGCTTTCCTTAGCCTCGACGATCTTGTCCCAGCCGGCGATAGCGTCATATCTACGCTTAGAAAGGGTGATGGTTCCCTCTTGGTCGTTGGTTCTCATAACGATAAGGTCAAGTACGTCACCGACGCTGACTTCTTTGGTCAGATCGACGTTAGCGTCGTTAGAATACTCGCGGTAAGGAACGAAACCGGTCTGCTTTCTGCCGATGTCTACCTGAATCTCGGTAGAATTAACAGCCAAAACAGTACCCTTAACCTTCTGATCCGTATTCAAACTGCTAAGAGAAGCTTCAAGCGCCTCTTCAAAGGTCATCTCATCGAATGATTTGACAACAGCTTCCTCCATCTCAATATTTTCCATAGTGTTTTCCATTTCTGACATAGCAATCAGAACCTCCTTTATAATCTCGGAAGGCGTACTCGCCCCCGCAGTTATACCAATCTTGCCCGCGCCCCTGATCATTTCCTTTGAAAGCTCGGCAGCCGTTTCGATAAGATATGTACGTTCGCAATTTGCAACACAGATATCCCGCAACTTTGCTGTATTAGAGCTATGCCTTCCTCCTATTACGAGGACGACATCACAGTCAACAGATAATCTCTCGGCTTCCTGCTGACGAAGAGAGGTAGCTTTGCATATTGTATCAAAAATTTTCGCGTTTGTACATACCTTTTTTAAGATTTTTTGGCATTTTTTCCATTTTGACGAATTATATGTGGTTTGGCATACCGCAGTTATCGATTTTTGCCGTATGTTTTCGTCCAGATCGAGCAATTTTTCAAGGTTTGCTTCGTCCTCATAAACATAACAGGGGCCTGTCGCTCTGCCTGCTATTCCCTGCACCTCGGGATGATTGGGATCGCCAGCGATAAGAATGAGGTCGCCGTTGTTTGACGCCTCTTCAACGATGCGGTGTATGTTGGCAACATAGGGACAGGTTGCATCCTCTACCCTACCCGTTAAACTAACAAGGTCGTAGACTTCTCTGGACACACCGTGAGAGCGTATGACCATAACCTCGCCGTCCTTGCGGTCGGTGGGGTCAGCCGCAATTCTGACACCTTTTCGCTCAAGCTGAGCGACCTTTTGCGGATTGTGGATGATGGGACCGAGTGTGCAGACTCTATCACCCTGTTCGACGAGCTCCTCAACCATCCTTACCGCTCTGCCGACACCAAAACAAAAGCCTGCGCTTTTTGCAACTATGATCTCAGCCATATATCATATCTCCTTAACCTTTTGTGCCTGTCCAGCAGCGGCACCTGTTGAAAATGCTATCTGCAGATTAAATCCACCCGTATAGCCATCAACGTCGAGCACCTCGCCGGCAAAATAAAGCCCCTTGCAGAGCTTGGACTCCATAGTTTTCGGGTCGATCTCGCGAACGGACACTCCGCCTCTTGTAATAATTGCTTCGTCGATAGGACGAAAGCCTTTGACTGTCATAGAGAACCGCTTAATGCAGGTGATAAGGGCGGTCCTCATTGACTTTGACATCTGATTGACACGAACGGTCGAGTCCAATTTTGCGGCGCTGATAACGATGTTTATCATACGCTTAGGCAAAAGCTCATCAAGCGCGTTTTGAAGTTCCCTGTTTGAATATTTTTCAAAGTCGCGAAGAACCCTCGCGTCCAACTGCTCGAATGTCAGAGCAGGCTTAAGGTCAAGCTCGACCGAAACACCATCGGTGTCATCGATATGGGCAGATGCACTCAAAACGATGGGGCCGCTGATACCGAAATGGGTAAAAAGCATCTCGCCGAAATCCTCATAAATAGCCTTGCCGCCCTTAACAAGACGCAGAGTAACGTTTCGCAAAGAAAGGCCCATCAGATCCTTGCAAAAACCCTCCTCTATCTCAAGAGGAATGAGCGAAGGACGCAAAGGCGTAACATTGTGACCGACACTTCGCGCAAAACGATATCCGTCACCGTCCGATCCGGTAGCCGAATATGACATACCGCCGGTGGCTACGATAACGCTATCCGCAGCAATATATTCACCGTTATCAAGGCGGACACCGACAACGCGTCCATCTACTACGGCGAGCTCGGTTGCACGCTTACCGAACAGGAAGCGGCATCCCTTGCAGGCGCGGTAGAGCGCATCGACCACGTCAACCGCCCTATCCGAGCAAGGAAAAACGCGGTTTCCCCTCTCGACCTTTAGCGGCACACCCTGAGCCTCGACGTAGTCCATTATGTCCTGCGTGCCAAACGACCTCAGCGCGCTGAACATAAACTTAGGATTACGCGGGATGTTGTCAAGAAACTCATTGAAATCGCAGGCATTAGTCAGGTTGCAACGGCCTTTACCCGTTATCATAACCTTCCTTGCAACCCGAGGGTTACGCTCGATTACAGTAACCGAATTCCCGTTGTCCCGTGCTTTTGCGGCGGCAAGCAAGCCTGCGGCTCCTCCACCGATAATTACGACCTTCATACAAAACTCCAAAATTAAGTTTTATTATATGAGATATAATATCACATTTCTGTCTCCTTTTCAATTACTTAATCCCCAAATATTTTAACAGTATCTGCTGTGTCGGGAATTGTTTTACCGTTTTGTATGATATTGGTATATGAATCTGGGACATTGCCCACTATGACCGTTTCGGAGACCACGTATTCAGATATAACGTTGTCCGAACCGCTGCCTCCCGGAAATATGTAGTTGACGTCGACGTCGACCTTCAAAACTATTCTATGTATCGTCTGGTTTATCCCCTGCGCCTCGAAACTGCTGACAAACTGGGCTTCGGGATATTGGGATATCTCGGCAAAAAATTTCATAAAAGGACCAAGACAGTTGAAATAGCTGATGCCCGACAGGGTTCCGAGTGTAACACTGAAATCAACTGTACCCTGAGCATTATCAACAAAGTGGTCGACGAATTTTAATTTCAAGTCGTTTAACGCAGTGTTGTTTACAGAAATACTTTTCACATCTGAGTCCGTTCCATACCGAACGGTTGAAAAATCAACTGTCACATCGCGGTTACTGAATGCGTACTCAAAGGAATCGTTTATAGCCTGAGTTATTGATAGCTTTGCTTGTGATCTTGCGCATGCCAGCAGCATCGGCCGCCATTGAAAATCGAAAAGAATTATAAAGCCGATAAGTAATACGATAACAAGCCTGAAAATTGCTATGTATTTTGGTTTTCGGTAGTGTTTCATAGGATCACCACTACCAATCTATTCGTGATAATAAAAAATGTCAAAGAGGTGCCGATAAACGACACCTCTTTTATAGTTATTTAACTACGATATTGACAAGCTTTCCGCGAATGTAGAGTTCCTTGACGA
>JAZTZA010000065.1:0-5562 GCA_045637185.1 Acutalibacteraceae bacterium | reverse complement strand
TGACGTCCTGCGAGTCGGCCTCGCTTCGAATGTCGGGAATGCGGCCGTAGATGCCCAGCCGTGCCCACAGGGATGAGATATAGTTTTCGGGAATGTGGGCGCCGATGTGCATATCGATGGTGCATTCCACTTCGGGAGCGGACTTTTCGCCCTTTTCCTCCTGAATGGCATCGGTCAGCAGGCGGATATACATATCGTAGCCGACCGAGTCCATATGCCCGTGCTGTTCGCCGCCGAGAATGTTGCCCGCGCCTCTTATCTCAAGGTCGCGCATAGCGATCCTGAAGCCCGAACCGAACTCGGTGAACTCGCGGATGGCTTCAAGCCGCTTTTGTGCAACGTCGGTCAGCGCCTTGCCGACGCGGAAGGTCAGGTAGGCGTAGGCGCGGCGGTTGCTTCGTCCGACCCGTCCGCGCAGCTGATGAAGCTGAGCCAGACCCATTCGGTCGGCGTCCTCGATGATGAGGGTGTTGACGTTGGCGACGTCCACTCCCGTCTCGATGATGGTGGTGCAAACGAGAATGTCGATCTCGCCGTCGATGAGTCTGCGCCACACGTCAGAGAGTGCCTCCTCGCCCATTTTACCGTGGGCAACGGCAACGGTGGCCTCGGGCAGTTCGGCGGCAAGCCGTGCGGCGCAGGTCTCGATGTTTTCCACGCGGTTGTGCAGGTAGTAGACCTGACCCGACCTGCGAAGCTCGCGCCTGATGGCATCGAGTATCATTCCGTGGTCGTGCTCAAGCACGTAGGTCTGCACGGGGTAACGGTCGCTCGGCGCCTCGTCGATGCCCGACATATCGCGCAGCCCCGACATCGCCATATTCAGCGTTCGCGGAATGGGGGTTGCCGAGAGGGTCAGGGTGTCGACGTTGGGACAGAGCTTGCGGAGTTTTTCCTTTTGGGCGACACCGAAGCGTTGCTCCTCGTCGACTATCAGCAGTCCGAGGTCGCGGAACTTGACCGATTCGGCGATGAGCTTGTGGGTGCCGATTATCATATCTATCTCACCCGAGCGCAGACGGCGAAGAATGTCGGCCTGTTGCTTGGGGGTGCGAAAACGGGAGAGCATCTCGACGGTGACCGGCATACCCTCCATACGTCTTAGCGCCGTCTGGTAATGCTGCCACGCAAGTATGGTGGTGGGCACCAGCAGAGCGCACTGCTTCCCGTCACAGATGCATTTGAAGGCGGCGCGCAGGGCTACCTCGGTCTTGCCGAAGCCGACGTCGCCGCAAAGCAACCTGTCCATCGGAGCGGGCCGCTCCATATCCTGCTTTATTTCGCTGATGCAACGCAGCTGGTCCTCGGTCTCTTCATATTCAAAGCGGCGCTCGAAGTCGGATTGGAAATCGGTGTCCTTGCTGAAGGCAAAGCCGTCGCGTGCCATTCGCTCGGCGTAAAGGGCGATAAGCTCCTTCGCCATATCCCGAACGGCCCCCTTGACGCGAGCGCGGGTCTTCTGCCATTCGGTACCGCCCAAGCGGTTGAGCTTAAGGGAATCACGCTCGGTATTGCCGATGTATTTTGACACAAGGTCGAGCTGGGTAACGGGGACGTAAAGCACGTCCTCCTTTGCATAGTGGATGCGTATATAATCCTTGGTCACGCCGTCGACCGTCATCGACCTGACGCCCTCAAAGACACCTATTCCGTGGGCGGCGTGAACGACGTAGTCGCCGTTGTGAAGCTCGTCAAGGGAGTGAATGGCGTTCTTGTTTTTCTTGTAGCGGGCCTTGCGGCGAACAGCCACCTGCCCGTGTGTAAAGAGGGCGAATTTGGTCGAGGGAAGCTCCATTCCTGCGCTGAGTGTGCCGCAGGCAACGGTGACAGAGCCTGCACGAAGTCCCTCGCTGCCGTCAGCAATAAATTCCGCCCTGACCCCGTCACCGCGCAGGTCGTCGGCGAGGTTTTTGGCCGCCTTTTCGGTGCCTGCAAGCACCGTCACGCTGAAACCGCGCTCGATAAGAGGCAGGGCGTCCTCTTTTAACTGTTCAAGGGTGCCGTTCCACACCGAAAGCTGTCGCAGGGTGAAGTTGACGGCGCATTTTACCTTCACCCCGTAGTTGCCTCGGGCAAAGGTGTCGAGGAAGACGGCTCCCTCTCTCTCAAGGCAGGCTTCAAGCTCGCTTTCTGCGAGGGTGAAGCGGTCCAGTCCCTTGCAGAGATGTCCGCCTTCAAACAGGCCCTTTATCTCCTCCGAAAGCTGCTTGTCAAAGGTGCGGCACCTCTCCTTTACCCCTGCCGATTCGCTGACGAGGGTCAGCCATCCGCGAGCGTAGTCAAAGACGGTCGCAGGCTCGTAAACGAGGGGCAAAAATCGGTCGGGCGACACGGGCAAAATGCCCCCTCGCGCCGCTTCTTCGATCTCGGTCAGCCGCCGCTTTGCGTCAGATTTTGATGCGGAGAGTGAGCGGCTGAGCCCACCGACGAGGTCGGCAAACCGCTCGGCATCCCCCAAAAGCACCTCGGTCGCAGGGGACACCGTCACGGCATCGACGGGGTCGGTTCGGCGCTGAGAAATTGGGTCGAAAAATCCGATTGAATCGATGTCGTCGCCCCAAAATTCAATGCGTGTGGGACGGTCGTTTTCGGGCGCGAAAAGGTCGAGGATATCTCCCCTTGAGGCAAACTGGCCTGCGCCCTCGACCAGCTCGCAACGGGTATATCCCGCCGAAACGAGCCTGTTGCAAAGCTCGGCAGGAGAAATGCTGTCGCCTACCCGAAGGGTAAAGCGGTTGTCGGCGAGGGTTTTCGGCGGCAGGGTCAGCAGTCGTGCCGCGTCGACCGAGCATACGGCCGCATCACAGTTGCCCTCGAGCATTTGCACAAGCGCGCCGATTCGTGCCTGCTCATACTCTCGCGAGACACCCGCGACGTCCCGCAAAATCAGGTCGCGCGCGGGCAAAAAGGCAACCTTCAGACCCATCGAGGTCATATCCTGCTGAAAACGCACCGCTTCGCCTTCGTCGGCCACGACGACAAGCGCCCTGCGGTCAAGATCCCGACAGAGCGTTTGAATGAGAGCGGCTTTATGAATGTGGGAAAGTCCCGTGGCAATGGCAGGAGTGCGCTTTGCGCCGACCGAACGGCTCAGCTCGGCATACTCCTCAAGCTGCCTGAATGCGTTGGAGAGAAAAAGCATATATTCTCCTTTGAAAAGGGTATCAGTTAAAGAGGTTCATCGCCCTGTCGGTGTCGCCCGCAACGATGTATTCGACGGCATCGCAGGCCTTTTCGACGGCGGTGTTGAGGGACTGTACCTCGTCGGGCTTGAATTTGGACAGCACCCACGCGGCGAGGTCGTAGTCGGGGTGAGGCTTGGCGCCGACCCCCACCTTTACACGCGGAAAATCGTCGCCGATGTAGGTGCCGATGCTCTTTATGCCGTTGTGGCCGCCCGATGAGCCCTTGCGGCGAATTCTGAGTCCGCCTACGTCAAGGGAAATGTCGTCGAAGATGACCAGCACCTTTTCGGTCGGCACCTTGTAAAATCGCGCGGCATCGGCCACCGCCTTGCCCGACTCGTTCATAAAGGTCTGCGGCTTCATAATAAGACAGCGCTTGCCTGCCACCTCGGCCTGCACGCAAAGGGCCTGATGTGCCTTTTTGGTGATGCTGACGCCCAGCCGCTTTGCCATCGCGTCAACGACGATAAAGCCTGCGTTGTGGCGGGTCATTTCATATTTTGCACCGGGGTTGCCGAGCCCGACGATGAGGTACTCGACCCCCTTGGCAGAGGGCTTGCGGTTGAAGAACATAGGGACCTCCTGAGCGGCTGAAACCGCCTACATTTATAATAGGTATTGCCGACTGTAATTATAACCATTATGCCACCTGTCCGCCCGTTTTTCAAGAACAAAGAGATATATATGTGTAAAATATACGAAAAAAATATCGGCCGTTGTATAAAATTTTTCGAATTTATTTGAAAAAAGGGTGGAAATTATAGCCATACTTTGCTATAATATATTGCGTGCGACCCAAAATCGCGCTCGGATCTCGCCGACGGACAGGCTGTCGGTCGCGGATCCCCCTAAACGTGTCAATAATTTATAGGAGGTTGATTCACAATGAGTCACAAGTATGTATACCTCTTCAGCGAAGGTAACGCTAATATGCGTGAACTTCTCGGAGGTAAGGGTGCTAACCTCGCGGAAATGACCAAGATCGGTCTTCCCGTTCCGCAGGGCTTCACCGTATCAACAGAGGCCTGCACCCAGTATTACGAGGATGGCAGAAAGATCAATGATGAGATCATGGCTCAGATCATGGAGCACATCGACAAAATGGAGGGTATCACCGGCAAGAAGTTCGGCGATAAGGAGAATCCGCTTCTCGTATCGGTCCGTTCGGGCGCTCGCGCTTCCATGCCCGGTATGATGGATACCATTCTTAACCTCGGTCTTAACGAAGAGGTCGTTGAGACTATGGCCGCTAAGTCGGGCAATCCTCGCTGGGCTTACGACTGCTACAGAAGATTTATCCAGATGTACTCCGACGTCGTTATGGAGGTCGGTAAGAAGTACTTCGAGGAGCTCATCGATAAGATGAAGGAAGAAAAGGGCGTTACTCAGGACGTCGACCTGACCGCTGAGGATCTGAAGGTTCTCGCCGAGCAGTTCAAGGCTGAGTACAAGTCCAAGATCGGCAAGGACTTCCCCTCCGATCCTAAGGAGCAGCTGATGGGAGCCGTTGAGGCTGTTTTCCGTTCCTGGGACAACCCCCGTGCAAACGTTTATCGCCGTGACAACGATATTCCTTATTCTTGGGGTACCGCTGTTAACGTACAGATGATGGCCTTCGGTAATATGGGTGACAACTGCGGTACCGGCGTTGCCTTTACCCGTGACCCCGCTACCGGTGAGCGCGGCCTTATGGGCGAGTTCCTGACCAACGCTCAGGGTGGGGACGTCGTTGCCGGCGTTCGTACTCCGATGCCCATCGCCGAGATGGCTGAGAAGTTCCCCGCCGCTTTCGAGGAGTTCAACAAGGTTTGCGCCATCCTCGAGGACCACTACCGCGATATGCAGGATATGGAGTTCACCGTTGAGGACGGCAAGCTCTATATGCTCCAGACCCGTAACGGTAAGAGAACCGCTAAGGCCGCTCTGAAGATCGCTTGCGACCTCGTTGACGAGGGCATGATCGACAAGAAGCAGGCTGTTGCTATGATCGATCCCCGTAACCTCGACACCCTTCTCCATCCGCAGTTCGACGTCAAGGCTCTGAAGGCTGCCACTCCGGCAGGCAAGGGTCTGGGCGCATCTCCCGGTGCCGCTTGCGGTAAGGTCGTCTTCACCGCTGAGGACGCTGAGGAGTGGAACAACCGCGGTGAAAAGGTCATCCTTGTCCGTCTCGAGACCTCTCCCGAGGACATCACCGGTATGAAGGCTTCGCAGGGCATCCTGACCGTTCGCGGCGGTATGACCTCTCACGCTGCCGTTGTTGCTCGCGGAATGGGTACCTGCTGCGTATCCGGCTGCGGCGAGATCATTATGGACGAGGCTAACAAGAAGTTCACCCTCGCAGGCAAGACCTACAACGAGGGAGATTACATCTCCA
>JAZTZA010000064.1:0-2518 GCA_045637185.1 Acutalibacteraceae bacterium | reverse complement strand
TGGGTGGGCATAGGAATGTCGGCCTCGTACTTGCGGCCGTCGGCGGTGGTGTGCTTAATATGGCCTCCGGGACCGATGCGGTCGCAAAGACCCTTTGCGAGCACCTTTTCGCCGTTCATATCGATCAACTGGTACTTCAGGGAAGAACTACCTGCGTTGACAACCAAGATCTTAGTTTCCATTTCTTCTACACTATCCTCTCATAAAAATCATACAAATTAGGTTGTTGCGCTACCGGTTCATTTGGGGTATAATGGTAACGGCATTCCATATAAGGATATAATATAACAGAATGCATAAATTTTCAAGTAATATTTCGCGAGGTGAGAGAATTTGAAGGTTGGCGGCATTGTTGCGGAGTACAACCCCTTCCATCACGGGCACGCATACCTTGTTGAGCAGATGCGCTCGGCAGGGGTGACCCACGTTGTTGCGGTTATGAGCGGCAACTTCGTTCAGCGCGGCGATGCCGCAATATGTGACAAGCAGGCGCGTTGCGAGATGGCCCTTGAGGGCGGCGTTGACCTTGTTCTCGAACTGCCTTTGCCATACGCGGTTGCTACCGCACAGCGCTTCGCGTTGGGTGCGGTGGGCACCCTTGCGGCGTTGGGCGGGGTGGACGAGCTTTGTTTCGGCTCGGAAAGCGGCGATGTGAAGGCTTTGAGCGAGGTCGCATCGGTGCTCGAGAGCGAGGCGGTCACTTCCCGTATGCGCGAATTGCTCGATTCGGGCGAGCCCTTTGCCGGGGCACGACAGGCGGCGGTGTCCGCGGTCGGCGCAAGGTCAGAGGTGCTGCGCGACCCCAACGACACCCTCGCGGTCGAATATATCCGCGCCATTACCCAATTGGGTGCCGATATGACCCCTCGTGCCATCTGCCGCAAAGGTGCCGCACACGACGGCCAAGCGGTCGACGGGATTGCGAGTGCCTCTGTCATACGGCAGGCGATAATCGGCGGCGATATCTCAAGGGTGAAAGAGTGGATGCCGAGTGCTGCCTTCGATATATTGCAAAGGGAGATTGAACAGGGCCGATGCCCTGCGGATTTGAGCCGTCTCGACGCCGCTCTGCTGGTCGCCTTGCGTAAGGCTTCGGCACAGAAGCTTGCCGACCTGCCCGATATAAGCGAGGGGCTCGAAAACCGCCTTTTCCGCGCGTCTCGGGAGTTCGGCTCGGTCGAGCAGATACTCTCGGCTGTCAAATCAAAACGCTATACCCACGCGCGACTCAGGCGCATCCTGCTGTACGCCCTGCTTGGCCTTACCCGAGAGGTGTACGATACGCCACCCCAATATATACGATTGCTCGGAATGAATTCTCGCGGCCGCGAACTGCTTTCAAACTGCAAGCCGACCCTGCCGATACTGGCGAGAGCAAAGGACAGCCAACAGCTTAACGATAGAGGAGCGGCAATTTTTGCCCTCGAGTGTGCCGCCGACGACCTCTACGGCCTGACTCTGCCCAAAGCTCAGGCCTGCGGTACCACCCTTACCAACGGGATCATCATCAAGTGATATTGATAGGAGACGAGTGAAATGGTAAAGTATTATGAGGTAAAAGAGTATGAAAATTTCGGCCGTTGCCTTGCCGTGACCAACGGGGTCATCGAGGCCTACGTTTCCATTGACGTCGGCCCGAGAATATTGCGCTTCGGATTTGTCGGCGGACAGAATATGATGCAAAACGAGGTCGACCGCGCGACTCAGTGGAAGGGAGCGGAATACGATGCCTACTACGGAGAGGGCACCGTGGCCTACCTTTACGGCGGCCACCGCATCTGGATAACACCCGAGCGTGCTCCCGAGACCTACTACCCCGACAACGAGCCTGTCGAGGTGACCTATACCGAGAACGGCGTTTGCTTTACCCCTCCCGTTCAGCGCAGGAACGACATTCAGCTTTCGCTGGAGATTGTTATGCATCCCGAAAAGGCCGAAATGCAGGTCTTTAACCGCGTCAAAAATATGCGCGACGAGGAGAGGGAGTTTGCCGTATGGACGGTGTCGGCGATGAATTTGGGCGGCCTTGAAATAATACCCCATTCTACCCTCAAAAACGGCTACCTGCCTAATCGGGTGCTGTCGCTGTGGTCATACTCCAAGGCTAATGACCCTCGCTTCTACAACGGTGAGCGGTATATGAGTTTCAGGCAGGACCCCGCCGCAATCGGCTCCGCCTTCAAGCTCGGCACCAACAACGTCGGTGGAAAGGTCGTTTACGCACTCGGCGAGGAGGTCTTCCGCAAGGAATATGCCCCTCACGACCCGAGCAAGAGATATGAGGATGGCGGAGTCTCCTTCGAGACCTATATCAGCGCGGGTATACTTGAAATGGAGGCCCTCGGCCCTGTTGAAAGGGTTGGGGCAGGAGAGACTGCTGAGCTTTCGGAAAAATGGTCGCTGGTCAAGTGTGACCAAACCCCTGACGCGAGGGACGACGATTCCCTCGACCGCTTCTGGAACGCGGTCTGGCAGGCTTAAAGGCAAAACAAAGCACCGTGAATTCGGCCGAATTCAC
>JAZTZA010000063.1:0-8562 GCA_045637185.1 Acutalibacteraceae bacterium | reverse complement strand
CGGTGCGTCTCTCAATGGGGCGCACTTTTTTCTTTTATGGGGGTGTTTTTATGGATACAATCTCCAAACAGTTTGGGGATAATTTGCGTGCACAAAGAAAGAAACTCGGTCTAACTCAACAACAGATGGCCGAAAAACTCAACTTCGACCGCTCGACCTATTCCTATTATGAGCTTGGACGAACCGACCCCTCCATCGCCACCCTATGCAAACTTACCCAAATCTTTGGCATCACCGCAGACCAGCTCATCAACCCCCAACCAATAACAAAAACCCCGAAATCGAGATGATTTCGGGGTTTGTTGTAACTCGGTAAGATAGGAAACTATCTCTTGGAGAACTGGGGTGCGCGACGGGCGCCCTTGAGGCCGTACTTCTTGCGCTCCTTCATTCTCGGGTCGCGGGTCAGGAAGCCCGCCTTCTTCAGAGCGGTACGCAGCTCAGCATCATACTGAAGCAGAGCGCGGGACAGGCCGTGGCGGATAGCGCCTGCCTGACCGGTAACACCGCCGCCTGCAACGGTGCAAACGATATCAAACTTGCCCTCGGTAGAGGTCAGAGCCAGAGGCTGACGAACGATGAGCTTGAGGGTGTCAAGGCCGAAGTAATCGTCGATGTCTCTGTCGTTGATGGTGATCTTGCCGGTGCCGTTGGCATAGACACGAACACGGGCTACCGAGCTCTTTCTTCTGCCGGTGCCGTAGAAATAAGGTGCAGATTCAAACATTTACGCTTACCTCCCTCTCTTAAAACTCCCAGACTTCCGGCTTCTGTGCGGCGTGATTGTGCTCAGCGCCCTTGAAAACGGAAAGACGGGTCAGGGCCTTGCGGCCGATAGTGGTATCCGGAACCATTCCCTTAACGGCGAGCTCAACCGCCAGCTCAGGACGGGTTGCCATCAGGGTGCGGTACTTGGTGGCCTTGAGACCGCCGATGTATCCGGTGTGACGATAGTAGAACTTCTTGTCGAGCTTGGCGCCGGTCAGGACGACCTCAGCAGCGTTGAGAACGATGACGTGGTCACCGCAATCTACGTGAGGAGCAAAGATCGGCTTATGCTTTCCGCGAAGAAGGGTGGCAACTTCGGTAGCGACACGGCCGAGCGGCTTGCCTGCGGCGTCAATGACATACCAGTTGCGGCTGACTTCGCCGGCTTTTGGCATATAAGTTGACATAATTTTACCTCCAATAATTTGTATTCTTTTCAACGGGTGTTATGATATCACATTCGTCAACCCTTGTCAACACTTATTTTTCAATTTTTTAATTTGCAAAACTCAATCTCGATTTTACTCCGTTTTTCTCCCGTTTTCTTCGATTTGCTAATGTGCGATTTTTACAATTTTACCCCCTGCCGTCTTGCCTAAATGCAAAAAGCGAGTTATAATAGATCCGATTTCAAGGGAGGTGACGGGTTTGCAGATGCTTATGAGCCGTATTCGAGCGGCCGTTCAGAAGTACAATATGATTGAAGAGGGCGACCGTATCGCAGTCGGCGTTTCGGGCGGAAAGGACTCCCTTGCCCTGCTCTATGCGCTGAGTCAGATGCGCCGCTTCTACCCCAAGAAGTACGAGCTTGTCGCCGTCACCGTTGACCCGCAGTTTGACAACACCCCCTGCGACTACTCTCAGATCGAGCGATTGTGCGAGGGGCTGGGCATCGAGTACGTCATCAAACGCACGCAGTTGGCCGACGTCATCTTCGTGCAACGCAAGGAGAAAAATCCCTGCAGTCTGTGCGCGAAGATGCGGCGCGGACTGCTCCACGACGCCGCCAAGGAGGCAGGCTGCAACAAGATCGCCCTCGGGCATCATCTTGACGACGCAGTGGTGACCTTTTACCTGAACCTGTTGCAAGGGGGACGCATCGGTTGCTTTTCGCCCGTAAGTTACCTTTCGAACAAGGACCTGACGATGATTCGGCCTATGGTGTTCGCATACGAGAAGGAGGTCGTGCGCGCCGCCAACAAGGTCGGCCTGCCGGTTATCAAGTCGGCCTGCCCCGCTGACAGCGTCACCGAGCGACAGAGGGTCAAGGAGCTGCTCGACCGACTGCAAAAGGAGAGCGGTTACGATTCGCTTTATCAGAAGACCCTCGGCGCTATGCAACGCGCCGCCATCGACGGCTGGGGCGTTGAAAATGAAGAATGAAATATAAACTTACATGTGTAAAGGATATCGCGCAAAACGCGATGTCCTTTTTCTTATCATTTCATAAGCAAAAACCATATTCTATGAAGAATAGATTTACTATTCAGGTGCGGTGTTGTACAATTATCATATAACTTATATTAATCAGGTAGGTGACCCTATATGGATCCTAAAACAACAGGCACATTTATCACATTGCTCAGAAAAGAAAAAGGTATGACACAAGCTCAACTCTCCGAGAAGCTCAACGTTTCCAACAAAGCAGTTTCACGATGGGAAACGGGCAGAGGATATCCGGATGTCGTATCCCTTCAAGCGTTAAGTTGTGAATTTTCCGTATCTATCAACGAGCTTTTATGCGGAAAACGAATCGAAGCTCCTGCAACGACGCAGAGTACAGAAAAAGTCATAGCCTTTGCCTATATCAAAACAAACGAAAAGAAGCAGCGTTTACGCGTTGTTACAATTGTTCTTTCCATTGTGCTTTCTTTTGTAATAGCTCTGTCCACAGCAGCTTTATTATGGTTTTATGATGTAATTAAGGGGTCACCGGATTGCGTAATTGCAACCGACTATTCTTATATGACATTGTTTGGCGAACGCTATGTGCCGTTGGTGTTAGAGGATGCAGAGTGCGCGCTATCGGATCGTTTGATCGGTGAAGCGCAGGTTCAAGGTATGCCGGTTTTTATAAAATTGTTCTTTGGTGATACTGTTTATTCAGTAAGACAATGTACAAACAATGATATCGTTTATCTGAAGACCGATCAAGATGGCATAGTTTCCAGTTATTATTGCTTAGAGAGCAAATTGGAAGAATACAAGAAAATTTTACATGAAACTGCATACGATCAATTGGTCGTAGAAGTAATAACAAGCAATTGGAATTATTACGATTCAAAGCTCAACGAAGAATTATCGCAAATGCTTATGGACTCAAACTATAAGATCAGCCCCGATGTGAATTGCGATTGTTCTCGCGGGGATGGGGATGAATGGATGATCGTTTACTCCATTCAGACTGAGGGGCCTTTCAGACAAGAGGAGGGCCAGCTACTACGGAAGCAAGGAGAATACTATTGGTTCGATTATGATGACATACCCAAAATGCAGGGTTATGTGGATTCCTCTAAGATCATGGCTTATGAGATAGATAACAGTTATGACGAAGAATTAGACAGATTGTTTTCTTTTATGTTCAGGTGATGTGGTAAAGAGCAGAAGCAGAGCAAGTTGCTCCACCGAATGCAAAACGGAAGGAGTGCCTTCGGCACGGATTATAATAGGTCGGCCGTGCCGACACCAAAATTATTCATTTTTCACCATTCATCATTCACTATTCATTAGCTTAAAAAAGCGAGGCTGAAATTCAGCCCCGCTTTTTTCTATTTAACCAGCACCTTAGCGAGATCGTCGACCGTGTCCACCGTATAATCGGCAAGGGCGCTCTCGCCCACCTTGTCGGAGGCAAAGCCGAAACCGCAAAACACCGTCTTAAGTCCGTTTTGACGGCCGCCCTCGATGTCGCTGACGCGGTCGCCCACCATAACGGTGCGGCTCGCATCCACTCCGCCCAGCCGCTCGATAACGCGGCCTATCAGCGCGCCCTTATCGTCGCAGGAGCCATCCATCGGCGCGCCGACGATGACATCTATCTTCTCCGACCAACCGAGCGCATGCACTATTCTGACGGTGTATTCCTCGGGCTTTATGGTGGCGACGGCAACCCGAACACCCTTTTCCTTCAGGGCTGTAAGCAGGTCATCAATGCCGTCAAAGGCTTCACATTCAAAAAGGCCAGTCACCGAATAGTACTCGCGGTACTTGGCGGTAGCCACCTCGCCGTCCACACCGTAGTTGGCGGCAAAGCCCTCGCGCAGAGGCGGCCCCACCATCCTGCGAAGGTGGTCGGGGTCGCTGTCCTCCGCTACGCCCATAGCGCGCAGGGCATAGTTGACCCCGTTGAAGATGCCCCTCGACGTGTCAACAAGAGTGCCGTCAAAGTCGAATATCACCGTATCAAACATTATCTTCACCTCTTATGCGAAAACAGCCGTCATTCTTTTACAACGCAACAGCTCTTTATGCCGTAATACGAAAAACAGGACAGCGTTTCTTCCGTAATCCTCTCGCCGCAGACCAGTATGGGAACTGCCGGCGGACATCCCACGGTCGATACGGCCAGAACACGACCGAGGCACTGCTCGGTCGGAAGGGTTTGAGACTCAGAGAGCATAGCGTCCCTTACAGACATACCCGGCTCTCCCTTTACCAGCTTAGGCGCCGTGTCCCCTATCGCTTCCCTTTTCGGAAGCTGACAAAGCACCTGACCCAATCGGTCCACGGCATCCTCAGGAAGCTCGGGGGTCAGCATCATTACAACATAGTCACGGTCCGCAAATTCAGTCTCGATACCGTGCTGACGCATATATTCCGCCATCTCAATTCCGATATACCCGTAGACCTTTGCATCTACGGTCACCTTTAGCGGCTCGTTGCCATACAGGCAATAACCCTGTCGGCGCAGTCTGTCCTTGAGCGATTGAACGCGGGACACAAATGCGTGCAGCGTGGGCGGATAACTTTCCAAATACGGATTAACGGCGTCCAAGGATTCAAGGATCAAATAGGACGGGCTGGTAGACCCGAACATCATCATAGCATTTTTGGCCTGCGCACCAACGGCGCGGTCAAATTCGGCAGAAAGATGCAAATAGGCGGCACCCGTCAAGGCGGGCAAGGTCTTGTGAGCAGAGTCACAGCACAGATCTGCACCGAGGTCAACGGGATGCAAGGAGTCGGGCAAAAATTTCAAATATGCGCCGTGGGCATTGTCAACGGCAAGCAACACACCGTGTTTATGGCAAACCTCTGCTACGGCAGAAATATCGGTTAGATTTCCCAGATAATCCGGACTGGTCAGGTAGACGGCTACGGGCTTTTCTTCCACATTCTGCAGATAAATATCCAGTTCCTCTGCCGATATATCACAGGAAAGATAGCCCGAATTGCCTTGAGGATACAGCCATTGTACATCCAGATCAAGCATCGCCACCGCCGTCAAAAACGCTTTGTGCGCATTTCGCCCTGCGGCAATCAAGGGCTTTCGGCCGATCTGTTTGGCGTACTGCAACACCAGATACAGCATAGCACGGATACACTGGGACGCACCCTCAGTTGAATAAAGCGTTCTGCATCCGAAAAGGGCGCTTGCGTTTTCCTCGCTTTGCGCAATAATACCGTCGGCTTCGTACAGGCTGTCTGCGCCCTGAATTTCCGTAATATCCAGATGCTCCATACCCAAATAGGACACGCCCTTGTGTCCCGGCATATGCAGACGCATCGTATTGCGACGGTTATATTCCCGCACAAAATCACAAATCGGAGTATCCATATTATTCAGCCATTGCACGTGCGACCGCTACCATGATCGCACATTCCATTCTCTTGCGGAAGAGGTCACAGCCCTGCTTATACACGCCGGTAACACTACCGGTAGAGTGGTATGCGTTGGCGGCGCATCCGCCTGAGCAATACAGCCTTGCCCAGCAGTCACGGCATTCGGGATGGGCGTAAACGTTGCAGGATGCAAATTCATTCTGCACCTCGGTATTGGTGACGCCCTTCCAGATGTCACCCAGCTTGAAGCGGTCCTCGCCGACGAACTGATGGCAGGGGTACAGATCACCCCAAGGTGTTACTGCCATATACTCGGTGCCGCTGCCGCAACCCGAAATTCGCTTGTAGATGCAGGGGCCTCCGCTGAGGTCGATCATATAGTGGTAGAAGGTAAAGGGCTTGCCCTCTTTATCCCGCTGAAGCATAAGCTCAGCCAGCTTTTCATACTGATCCATAACTACGGCCATATCTTCGGGAGTCAGAGCAGAAGGGTCATCATCTGCACAGACCACGGGCTCCATACTTAATTCGTTGAAGCCGAGATCCAACATCGTGCGGATGTCATTCAGGAAATCGGGATTGTGATGGGTGAAGGTGCCGCGCATATAGTACTCTTTGCCTCCACGCGACTCCACGAACTTCTGAAATTTCGGGACGATGCTTTCCCAGCTTCCCTTTCCGGCATAATCCACACGGAAGCGGTCGTGGACTTCTTTGCGTCCGTCCAGACTGAGTACCACGTTGCTGCACTCCCGATTGGCCCATTCGATCACGTCGTCATCCACTAACACTCCGTTGGTGGTCAGCGTGAAGCGGAAGTTCTTGCCCTTTTCCTTTTCCACGCTTCTGGCATAAGCGACCAGATCCTTTACCACCTGAAAATTCATCAGAGGTTCTCCACCGAAGAAATCCACCTCGAGATTTCTGCGTGTGCCGGAGTTTTCTATCAGGAAGTCAAGGGCACGCTTTCCCACTTCGTAGGACATAACCGCCCTGTCGCCGTGGTATTTTCCCTGACTGGCGAAGCAGTAGGAGCAGTTAAGGTTGCAGGTGTGGGCCACGTGGAGACACAATGCCTTTACTACACCTGCGGTCTTCTGCTTAAGCTCACCTGCCATATGTTCAAAAGTATCAGGCGCAAAGAGCTTTCCGGCGTCCTTCAAAGCGACTACCTGCGCGTAGCACTCGGCGATGTCCGCCTTGGAAATGTCGGCGCGGTCAGCATATTTTTTCTCCATTGCGTCAAGAACAGATTGCTCGCTGCTGCCCTCAAACATTGCGATGATATCGTAGGCAACCTCATCAACAATATGTATCGCACCGGAGCAGACATCCAACACGATGTTAAAGCCGCCCTGCTTATATTGATGTATCATTTTATTTCTCCTTTTACAAAAAAATGACGCCGATCACGGCGGGATTTTGGATATGCAATTACTTGCTCTCCTTGGCGCTCTCACACTGCTGATTTGCAATGCCGCAGCTGGTCTTGCAAGCAGACTGGCAGGAGGTCTGGCACTCGCCGCAGCCGCCGTTCTTAGCGCTGTCGCACAGGTTGCGAGTCTCGATAGTCTTGATATGCTCCATAATTTCACCTTCCATACAGATATTTTATAAATAAATTTTAGCACATTGTAATTTAAGTGTCAATCATTATATTTCACCAGCACTTAAAAGAACTGCAGAAAATCTGTAGTTTTGCACAATGCAGAGCAGAAAATCTATGCTGTGCATTCTTATCGCGCATCATACATCTTCTCTCAGTTGGCTATTATTTTGTAGAGGGTTATCTCGTCGCCTGACTCGGTGAAGATATATCCTTCGTTGCAGATGCCATACAGGTTGGAGGTGCCGTCGCAGCCCTTCTTTACGACATTGCCATAAGCATCGATAACGCTCCATTCGTCCCCTTCGGTAACCACTCCGCACATTCCGTCAAAGCAGACCACGTATTCGAAGCCCTTCGACGAAAGGGGCTTCCCATTTAGATCAAAGGTGTAAAACAGCCCATCCTCTTTCTCGCAGACAATGACTTGGTCATATACCTGCGCTGATATTATCCCACCGATCTTCAGCTTTTCTTCTCCCTTTGCGTTTATAAACACGCCCTCGTTATCAGAGTCTGCCTTCTCGACATATATCAGGTCGTTGCGAATGGATGCTTGGGGATCGTAATGATAGATCGGTTGGGTGATGACCTTTCCGTTCTCATCCATCAATCCCGTCAGCAGTCTTCCCTCGTCATCCTCGATTACGTAAGTGACAAAGCCGAACCCTACGGATCCCGATTGACAGTCCTTGAACTCAACGGTGACCTTTCCGCTTGCGTCAAGAATACAAACGCCTTCATAGTCCTGGCACCTTATAAACGTGCCGTCACCGTTATTTGTGTACTGATACCCGTTGTCCTTGTCAAAAGGAATGACCGTTTCGCCCTTTTGGTCTATCACCGAATCAAACCGGTCGTTTCCGACCCGAACGCTTACGACCGCGTATCCGTTGGCAAAGCAACCCAACGCTATGTCGTCATATTGCATATCATCGGTGTCTATATCCTCTGTCCCAAGTACCTTTTCAAAATCGGTATTGATATATGCACGGGTGCCGTCCTTGAACTCAACAGGGGCAAGGCCACTTTCATCATCGAAGTTGCCTGCCGAAGCATATGCAAATCCGTCTGAGAGAATTTTTCCTGTTTTGTCCATATATGCGTACAAATTGTCCTTGGCGACTATTGCATAGCCGTTGACAAAACCGCAGTCCACGAAGTCTATGTTCTCGCCCGTCCAAACCGTCTGCAGACGAAAGGCTGCCCGTGCCGTTTGATTTGAATCCACGCCCGAACTAACGCTATTGTTGTCAGGCGTATCTTGGCGACATCCGGTAACAGAAAGCAAAAGCATCACCGCCGCTAAGCACGATAAAATTTTTCGTTTTATATTTGACCGCCCCTTTCGATTGGCTTTCTATATTTATTATAATTTTACGCCGTATCACCCGTCAAGTTACAAA
>JAZTZA010000062.1:0-2087 GCA_045637185.1 Acutalibacteraceae bacterium | reverse complement strand
CGAAATGCATGCATCGGTCGTGATGAAAACGAGCATTGTTGCCATATTGGGATGGATCATTCCGCTGCCCTTTGCGATACCGCCGATTCTGCAGGTCTTACCGCCAAGTGCAAACTCGACAGCAACCTCCTTCATAACGGTATCGGTGCTCATAATACCCTCGGCCGCATCATTACTTCCGTTGGCATTAAGGCCATCAGCAAGGGCACTCATTCCGTTAGCGATAGGCTCGATATCAAGAGTCTGGCCGATGACGCCTGTCGATGCAACCACTATGTCGTGGGCAGAAATATTAAGAGCGTTTGCCGTCAGTTCGCTCATCCTTTCAGCAATCTCAATGCCGTCAGCGTTGCAGGTGTTAGCGTTACCGCTGTTGCAGATGATAGCCTGAGCCTTGCCGTTCTGCAGATGCTGCTTTGTAACCGTAAGCGGTGCACCCTTGACAAGATTGGTAGTATAAACGGCTGCGGCACTTGCCTTAACCTCGCTGAATATTAAGGACAGGTCCTTCTTTGTTTTATTCTTGCGGATACCACAATGTATTCCGTTTGCAACAAATCCTTTAGCGGCGCAAACACCGCCCTCAATCAACTTCATTACTTTTGACCTCCAATGTTAAGACCCGTCGTTTCGTCCACACCGAGCACAAGATTCATATTCTGAATGGCGGCACCCGATGCTCCCTTGCCCAAATTATCAAATCTTGAAACAAGCAAAATTCTGTCATCGTTTCCGAAAACGGAAATCTCCATATCGTCGCGACCTGACAAAGCACCTGCAGACAAGAAGCCCTGCTCATCGGCTGCATCGACATAACGGACGATATCGCCCTTATAATAATCCTTATATACTGCTTTTATTGCATCGATGTCTCCGTTGATATCCTCGACAAAGATGGGGACGACCACTTCCATACCTGAATAATATGATGAGACTATGGGCGAAAATGTCGGCAACTTCTCAAGTCCGCAAATTTTAGACATTTCAGGCAGATGCTTGTGCTGCTGAGTAAGCCCATACATTCTCGGAGCCAAGAGAGATTCAGCATTCTGAGTATCGTTATAATCGGCGATCATCTTCTTACCGCCGCCTGAATATCCCGTAAGCGAAAAGCAATTCAGCCTAATATCAGGCTTGATAATGCCATTCTTAACGAGCGGCTCAACAAGAGAAACAAAGCCGCTTGCGTGACAACCGGGGTTAGCGATACGCTTTGAATTTTTAACCTTTTCCCTCATCGAGTCAAGCTCGGGAAATCCGTAGCACCAAGTGTCGCTTGTTCTGTGAGCAGTCGAGGTGTCGATTATAACTGTGTCAGGATTGCTGACGAGCGAGACTGCCTCTATTGCCGCCGCATCGGGCAAACACAAAAAGGCTATATCTGCGCTGTTTAGCGCTTCACGACGGGCAGAAATATCCTTTCTGAGTTCTTCACTCAGGGTGATAAGCTCAATATCCCCTCTTTCAGAAAGGCGCTCATATATCCTAAGGCCAGTTGTTCCTGCACTGCCGTCAATAAATACTTTTGTCATCATATTACCTCAGAAGAAACAAGCCGCCTTGCTTCTTTTATTGGCAAAGCGGCCTGCTTAGTTATATTATTTCTTGCCGTCAACGATGGCCTGAACCTTGATCGGCAAACCGAAAAGATTGATGAAGCCCTCAGCATCTCTCTGGTCATAGTCACTCTCGCCGAAGGTAGCGATCTCCTCGCTGTAAAGTGAGTAGTCACTCCATACGCCAGCCTTGATAATGTTGCCCTTATAGAGCTTAAGCTTGACCTTACCGGTGACCTTCTCCTGAGTCTTGTCGACGAAGGCCGAAAGAGCCTCTCTGAGAGGAGTGAACCACTGGCCGTTGTAAACGAGTTCAGCAAAGGTTATAGAAAGCTTCTGCTTCTCGTGCATAGTGTATTTGTCAAGGCAGATGCTTTCGAGTGCTTCGTGAGCCTTGTAAAGAATGGTACCGCCGGGAGTTTCGTAAACGCCGCGACACTTCATGCCGACCAGACGGTTCTCGACGATATCGAGCAGACCGATACCGTTCTCGCCGCCGACCTTGTTCAGCGCCAGAACGATGTTTTTGGC
>JAZTZA010000061.1:0-1002 GCA_045637185.1 Acutalibacteraceae bacterium | reverse complement strand
CCCTACCGCACCCCGATGGAGGAAAGCAAGCTGCTTTGCGGCAAGCTGAATCCGCGCGTGTCGGTTTCCGAGCACAGCGATGCCTGCGGCAACCGCTACCTGATGGTGCTCAACCGCGATTACGATAAGGTTAAGCTGTCGTTTGAGTCATTGGGAGACCGCGCGCAGATCTACGTCAACAGGGAGTTGGTTGACATTCTTTATATCAACGACCGACTTGAGACCGCCATATCGGCTAAAAACGGCGATGTGCTGACCGTCCTTTGCGAAAATATGGGCAGGACCAACTTCGGCCCCAAAATGATGCGCAAAAAGGGCATCGCGGGCAGATGCCTGCTCGATGGCAAGATCCATTTCGATTGGAATGCCTATCTGTTGCCGATGGATAACCTTGACAGGCTGGAATTCGGCAGCTGTGAAGTAAAGGAAAAATCGGCGTTTTACAGAGGCTTCGTCAACGTCGACTCGCCGAAGGACACCTTTATGAAGCTCGACGGCTTCACCAAAGGATTTGTCACTGTCAACGGATTTAACATCGGTCGATATTGGGAGATCGGGCCGCAAAAGACCTTGTACGTACCCGCGTCTCTGCTGAAAGAGGGCAAAAACGAGATCATCGTCTTCGAATCAGACGGTATCAAGGGCGAGCCCGAGATCGAGCCTTGTGCCGAGCATATAATATAGCTAAAAGCCGACACGTTCGTGTCGGCTTTTAGCTCATTCGTGCCTGTTGCTCAGGTGGAGAAGGTGGGCGATGCCGGGGATAGATTCGCCCTGCTGGCTTGAGGTGGGCGACATAAGCGCACCCGTCGCACAGAAGAGGATGTCGTTAAGTTCGCCCCTGTTCATTCGGTTGAGCAGGTTGGAGCAAAGCACGCTGCCCGAGCCGCCGCATCCCGAGCCGCCCGAATGGACGTCCTGCGCGTTGATATTAAATATCATCACGCCGCAGTCGCGGTGCACCTTTGAAATGTCGACCCCCTCTTTTTGCATCAGCTCGCC
>JAZTZA010000060.1:0-1531 GCA_045637185.1 Acutalibacteraceae bacterium | reverse complement strand
GGATAAATCCCGACCGCAACGCTCACTTGGGCGCCGCGATAGCGGAGGAAACGATACTGCACATCTATATGATGCATCCGTCACTGTTCGACCGCGTGCCGATGTCGGAGGATGACTTCATCACCGCCTTTAACCGTCGCGTATTCGCTCGAATGAGTGAGCTTTTAACCAACGGTGTGACCCCCGACGTTTCGCTTTTCAGCAGTTGCTTTTCACCCGATGAAATGGGACGAATTGTTGAAATTATGAACCGAAATGTCGGCGGAGACGTCGCGGAGGATGAGTTGAAGGACTGCATCCGCCGCCTGTCGAGCGAGAAAAATCGGCTTACTGCGTCCAGTCCGTCCGAAATGAATGAGGACGATTGGGCAATGAAGATAAAGGAAATCAGCCAAAATAAGAGAGGGGATAAAAAATAATGAATACCATAGATTTTGACAAGGATGGCAACGAGATCGACGTTGACCGCTTTGATATCGACAAGACCGCAAGCCAGCTGAATATCGACGATACCGATAAGGACGAGCCTCTGCTTGATCTTGACATCAACCTTATGGCAGAGGAGCCTACTGCAGAGGACCTCGAGATCGAAGAGGTCGATCAGGAAGAGCTTGAGGACGCGCTTACCTTTGATAACGTCGCTTTGGATGACCCTGTTAAGCTCTATCTTAAAGAGATCGGTCAGGTTCCGCTTCTGAGCATCGATGAGGAGCGTGAACTGGCAGAGAAGATACTTGATGGAGATAAGTGGGCAAAGAGCCGCCTTACCGAAGCCAACCTCCGACTTGTTGTAAGTATCGCAAAGAGGTATGTCGGCCGCGGTATGCATTTCCTCGATCTTATTCAGGAGGGAAATGTCGGTCTTATCAAGGCGGTAGATAAGTTCGATCATACTAAGGGCTTCAAGTTTTCTACCTATGCTACCTGGTGGATAAGACAGGCTATCACCCGTGCCATCGCCGATCAGGCGCGTACTATTCGTATCCCCGTTCATATGGTTGAGACCATCAACCGACTGAAAAAGACCCAGAGTCAGCTTCTGCACGAGAACGGCTATGAGCCGAGCGAGGAGCAGATCGCTCAGGAAATGGATATGACTGTCGAACGTGTTCGCGAGATAATGCGCGTGGCTCAGGAGACCGTTTCGATGGAGACTCCCATCGGCCCCGAGGAAGACAGCAGACTTATGGACTTTATTCGCGACGAGGATGCCCTCGCTCCCGATGATGCCGCACTCAAGACCATCACCAACGAGGATATCGACAGCGTGCTCAAGACCTTAACTCCTCGTGAGGAGGCGGTCATTCGTCTGCGTTTTGGACTTGAAGACGGCCGCAGCCATACTCTTGAACAGGTCGGCGAGCAGTTTCAGGTTACCCGCGAGCGCATCCGTCAGATCGAGGCAAAGGCTCTGCGCAAGCTCCGCCATCCCTCCCGCAGCAAGAAGCTCCGCGACTTCCTTAGCTAATATAGATGTGCTGATATTGCAAAAGTAGCAGGCCGAACCACGCCGCGGATTTGCAGGGGCGAT
>JAZTZA010000059.1:0-6860 GCA_045637185.1 Acutalibacteraceae bacterium | reverse complement strand
AAATTACAAATGCACCCCCTTTGGCTCAAAATGCACCCCCTAAAAAGGCTTTGCACCCCCTAAACCTAAAAGGGGGTGCATTTGTATTAAAATTAGGGTCATTTGCCAAAGAATAACCGTAGCTTTGAAACAAGTTGCGGTTATTTTCTTTTTGTGGTATAATAACTTTTAAGAGGTGAGTTATATGAAATCAAATCTCAACATGAAATCTCTCCTTAAAAAACACGCGATTGATTCGATAGATTGTATTTCTCTGAATAATGCATATCCAATTTGGCACAAAACCGACACTGCTGGTAGAGTGTACTGGGGTGTTGCCTCATTCTGGGGGATGGATAAATCTCCTATATGCTCAACTCATGATTTATCCCAGCTTGAATGGGATGGCAATGAAGTATATCTGGACGCATATACGGATGAAGATGTTACAGATATGCTAAAGAGAGCGATTGGCATTTTTCTGTTTTGGAAAAGTGAATTGCAAACAAGATATTCAGACACATCTTTTTATCTCTTTGCTTCTTTTGATAACGGTGATATGCTGGTTTTGGATGAAGGTGAATCTCCGGTGAAATCGATTACTATGCGTTTTTGGGCAGACCGGGGAGAAAACACGGTTATCAACCTTGCGGATTTTGATAACTGGGATCAGCCGGCAATAATGGATTACATCAAATGCACCCCCCTAAAATGACTTTGCACCCCCTTAACTCAAAATGGGTACATTTGTATTAAAATTAGGGTCAGTCTTCAGAAAAAGACCGATGCTTTGTATCAAAGCATCGGTCTTTTTTAACTAAATCCACCCTTTCAGGTGGGTGAAATATTGCTTTACTCTTATTACTTCTACTTATCATCCGGTCAACCGATGGGATACCGCTGATTTTACGCCAACTGATTGCGAATCTGTCTGAATTATGATATATTTTCTATGTCAGGAGGCGATTGGCTTGGAAAATATTGGCGCCATTATACGCAATCACAGAATTACAAAGAGTTTAACTCAGGAAGAACTCGGCAACAAGGTCTTTGTTAGCAAGCAGGCTGTTTCCAAATGGGAAACGGGTAGAACTCTTCCCGACATTGAGACTATTCGCAAGCTCTGCGACATTCTTGAAATAAACAAAGACGAGATTCTGGGCGGCTCGATAGAGCAATCAAAGAAAAGCCGTAAATGGTCGAGATTATGCATCGTTATAACTGTCATCAGCCTCATCTCCGCCTTATTCTTCGGCTTAGGAGGATTTGATTATATCGACCGTCACACACAAGCGGGAGCAGCATATTTATCTGTATTTTGGAACGGAGAATTGCTCATCACCGACCGATACAGCATAACAAGCGACTTGAATTTCAAAGACCTCAAAAACGGCTACAAGGCCGACCTTGATTACGGAGAAATACGCGGAACGCTGAATATTTACGATACCTATAACATAGAATTCGGCTTCGTAAACACAAACAACTGGCATAACGTTCATCTTCGGTTAGACCTTGAGGAGCGAAGCGGTCAGGTTACTGTCAAGCAAACGTTATGCTACGAAACCGATAACAACACGTATCAAGTTCTCGTAACCGAGGAAACTGCGTCAGGAAATAGATTATCCGTTTTTCGAGAGGGAGTATAGAGTACTCGTTATTGGGCCAAAACGTATTTATAACGGATTTGGTTTATATTAAACCTCCTTGAAGGGTGTTCCCTTCAAGGAGGTTTTTTAACGATTATTTCAGCACCGAAATTGCGTCGCTGATGGTCTTTTCAAAGGCTTCCCTGCCGTACTTGTCGACCTCGGCCTTATTCTTCTCGCCGTGGGTCAGGCATCCCGCGCCGCCGATACAGCCGCCGACGCAAGCCATACCCTCGATGAAGTTGGCATCGAGCACGTTCTTGCTCTTTTTAAGAAGTGCCCCACGGCATTCCTGGATACCGTCACAGGCGATAGCCTCCAGGTCGAAGTCGATATTCTGCTCCTTCAGGCCCTGCGCCACGGCACCGGAAAGGCCGCCGCTACGGGCAAAAATTCTGCCGAAGTAGGAGGCGTTATCCAGCACGCCCTCACCGAGCGTGGTGATATCGATATCCTTGCTGTCAAAGAGGGCCTGCAGCTCCTCAAAGGTCAAGACCGCATCGACATAGGGCTTTACGCTCTCAAGTTGTGCTTCCGCCTTTTTAGCGGTGCACGGGCCGATAAACACGACCTTTGCATTCTCATCGGTGCTCTTGATATACTTTGCGAGGGCCGCCATAGGCGACAGGTTATGCGACACAAGGGGCAAGAGCTCGGGGAAGGCCAACTTGATATACTGCACGAACGCGGGGCAGCAGGAGCTGGTCAAAAATCCCTTTTCGGCAAGTTCTTTCGATTCTGCCTGCGCCACCATATCGGCACCAAGAGCCGCTTCGATGACGGTAAAGAAGCCGAGCTCCTTGAGTCCGGTAATGACCTGTCCCAGCTTTGCATAGGTAAACTGGCTGGATATAGACGGGGCTACGATGGCATAGACCTTATACTTTTGGTTACCCTCGCTCTGCTTAATCAGGTCAATAACACTAAGTATATAAGACTTATCCATAATGGCACCGAAGGGGCACTGATAGACGCAGGCACCGCACTGGATGCACTTGTTGTTATCGATAGCGGCGGCATTGTCATCGTTGATGGTGATGGCCTTAACCTTGCAAGCGATCTGGCAAGGACGCTTGCGGTTAATGATGGCAGAATAGGGGCATACCTTTGCGCACTGGCCGCATTCGACACACTTGGATTTATCGATGTGTGCCACGTGGTTGTGGTCAAAGGAGATGGCTCCCCTCTTGCAAACGTCTTCGCAACGGTGGGCAAGACAGCCTCGGCAGGAATCGGTAACCTCGTAACCTGCGGCGGGACATTCGTCACAGGCGATATCGATAACCTCAATAATGTTGGGATTCTCCCTGTCGCCACCCATCGCAATTTTAATGCGCTCACCCAATATGGCACGCTCTTTATAAACGCAGCAGCGCATAGTGGGGGTCTTGCCGGGGACGATCATCTTCGGAATTTCCATAACATTCTCAAGGAGAGTATCGTTCCAAGCCAGACGAGCGACCTCACGCAGCACCTTATACTTCAGGTGCTGTACCTTTGTGTCAAATTTTCTTACTCCCATAACCGATTCTCCTTAGAAATAACTGACTTTAATTTTTTTGCCCATTTTTCTGAGGCACTTTGAAAGCTCCTCAACCAAGTTCATCTTGATATTAAAGTTGATGGGCAGGTCGGGGTTTTGATGAGCGGGGTTGACCGCTCTGCCGACATAGAAGTTGATGTCGGTGGCTTCCTCGAACAGCAATCGGCAGATAAGCGATGCGCCGTCGTGCTTGAAGCTCCAATGCTCATAGTGCTTGTTTTCGCCAAGGTAGTCCTTGGCATATTCGAGCACCTTGTTCACGGTGATAACTCCCTCGGTAACAAGGTCGACACCCTCAATCATCGCGATCGGGGGAACGTCGCTCTGCTCGAAATTCAGGGTGGCCTTCAGCGGCTTGCGCAGGAATTTCGCCGCAATAGACGAGGTGGTGCCGCCGCAGATGATGTGCTTGCCTTCCTTTGAGAAGAAGAGGGACATCATTCGGTCGGCGTCGTCGCGGTTGGAGGGCGGGCCGAAAAGCATATTCATCGGCTCCCTCTTTCTGATGCGGACAACGCAGGCAGTAGCGTCATCGCCCGGCTTCTGACCGTAGAGCCTGTCGCACTCGTCAACAAGCATTGTGGACAGGGTCTTAGCGGTATAGCCCGCGTGAGAAAGGGATTCCATAAAGCTCGCGATATCGTCGCGCTTCCAGCCGAAGTTGTAGGCAGTGCCGATGCCTGCATGGGGGCATCCGTCACTCATAGCAACGAAGATATCGTTTTCCTGCAATTTGATGACCGATTTGAAAATCTTCTTGCCGCCGATATTCATTTCGGTCTTGGGATAGTCCCAAACCTGTTCGTCACGGATAACAATGGCGTGGGGGTTGTCATACTGTATCAGCTCGGCCACCTGATTGTTCAAAAGGTGGATGATGGTGAAGGTGGAATATGCCACACCGCGAACCGAGCAGACGGGCAGAGTCGCCGCAATGGTCTCGACGCACTCTTCAAGCGACAGACCTTCGGCCAGCATAGTCGAAATGATCTTGGAGGTAAGGGTGGACAGAATGCTCGCCTTAACGCCGCTTCCGAGTCCGTCGGACAGCACGATAACGGTGGAGTCGTCGCTCGGCTCAACCACGTCGACGTGATCGCCGCAAAGCTGCTCGCCGTAATGATTTATACTTTTGTATCCGATATCAGCACATAAATCATTCATCTTGGATCGACTCCTTTAATTTTGAGAGGGCGATCTTGGTTTCTGCCGCAGTTTCACCCAGCAATGACGCGATCTCCTGAACGATGCGCATCTGCTTGTCTACCACCTTGTCGGCGACTTCGATGGTCTGGCGGCTGATATTTTCCTTCTTCTCACGCTCGTTTTGCTCGTCGGTGATGTCGCGCATAATGGCAATAAGAAGGTGCGAATCCTTATCGTGCACCACCGTCTGCTCCACGAAGCGCTTATATTCCGCAAGATAGACACGCTCATCACGGACGTTACGGCCGGTGCGCAGAACGTTCATAAAGACGGTCGGATCGAGGATGCGAATTACCTGATCGCCGAGGACGTCGCTGGCACTGCGGATATTCATCAGTTTTCTTGCAGAGGTATTGATCTGCTGAACCTCAAGATTTTCGTTAAGAACGATAAGTCCGTTGGGAGAGTTGTTAACGATGGTATCCGAGAAGCTCTCCGCCTTATCCTTAAGGAAGGGCAGGCACATAGATATCTCCGCCTTGCCATGAATGATGGCGATGGCTTTCTCACGGCAGGTATTGTAGCCGCAGGAGCCGCAGTTAAGCTCGTGAGCGGGCTTGAACTTGCCCATCTGACGAAGAATATTCTGAATTTCAATATCCGACGGGGTCTGCAGACGCTGTTCGATATAGGTGAAATTCTTCTTAAGCTCAGATGCGGTGGGCTGAGAGACCTCGAAGTCCTTTTCGCCCGCATAATTGGTGATGGTGATGTAATCCTTAACCGTCTCGGTATGGTGATACTTCTCCATAACGGGACCGCCCATACAGCTGCCCACACAGGCCGACATCTCTATAAAGCACTTGTGGACGTTGCCGCTGAGGATATCCTTGATGGCTGCAATACAGTTGTCGACACCGTCAAGGGCAAGATATGTATATCCCGGTGCATCCTGCGCCATAGTTTTAAGGATACCGCCGGTCGTCGGGAAGAAGCGGGCGCGGGAATGAAGGTCGTTATCCATCTCCTTTTCAAGCTCAATTCCCTCGGCGTTAAGCCACTCGGTCAGCTCTTCAAAGGTGAGAACGGCATCGACTATGCCTTCATAATGCTCGGCTTCGTCCTTCTTGGCAACGCAGGGGCCGATGAAGACGGTCTTTGCGTTGGGGAATCTCGATTTGATGTCCATACAATGCGCCTGCATCGGCGACACGACGTCGGCCAAAAACTCCAACGCCTGCGGATAATACTTCTGTATCAAAAGGTTTATCGAGTGACAGCAGGAAGAGATGATAACATCCCTTTCGTCCTCTTTAAGCATTCTTTCATACTCAGTTTTGACGATGGTTGCACCGACTGCGGTCTCCTCAACCTCGTAAAAGCCCAGCTTCTTCAATGCCCTGCGCATAGCGTTGATACCGACACCGGAATAGTTGGCAATAAAAGAAGGGGCGAGGCTGACGATAACGGGTTCTTGGCCTTGGAGAAGGACCTTTACCTTTTCGGTCTCGTCAACTATCTGCTTTGCATCCTGAGGGCAGACAACGAAGCACTGTCCGCACAGAATACACTCGTTGCCGATAATATGCGCCTGATTTCCCGAAAAGCGAATGGCCTTAACGGGACAGTGGCGGATGCACTTATAGCAGTTTTTGCAGTTCGATTTTTTTAGGGTCAAACAATTCGGCATACCCTGTTACTCCCTTCCCAACTTATTAAGCACCTGCTCCTGAAGAAAATCTTTGAAATTCTCCTTGGTGATGCCGACGTGGATATCGTCATCCCCCTGAACGGTGACACCGACTCGGTTGCACTTTCCGATGCAAAAACTGCCGGTAAGGGTGACCTCGTCTTCAAGGTGGTATTCGGCGACGGCCTTTTGCAAAAGTTCGACGATTTCGGGAGAGCCTTTCAAGTGACAGGAGCTGCCTACACAGATCTGAATAACCATATTTTTATACCTTCGCCTTGATGTTGTTCTCAAAGAACTCAACGACCGTTTCGGGGGTTACGGAATGGAAATCATCGTCAACCGTTACGCAAACGCCCTGCTGACATTTACCCATACAGAAGGTGCCGCCAAGCTCGACCTTGTCGCCGAGGTTGTCGTCGGAAATAAGCTGCTGAAGCTGCTCCACGACCTGACGGGATCCTTTAATGTGGCAAGAGCTGCCGATACATACTGTGACTTTCATTGTTTTTATCTCCTTTATATCATTATTGATATTGAACAACACCAACTAAAGAAGGCGGAATTTTGCAACCTCGATCGCCCGTTTTATATGTAAGAGGTTGGGCCGTTTTACCGCCGTTCCGAATGTTTGTTAATATTATAACATTCTTATACAATAAAATCAATCGGTTTCATACCGTTTTCCAAAAGTTTTTATATGTAATTGTCGCAGTTTACCTGTTGAAACATTCTGTCCTTTGTAGTATAATGGTCAGGACAAAAGAATAACGCAGTTCATCTCGGTGCTGACAGCATCGGTTGTCGGGCATACTGCAAAGACGGTATGTTCGGGGATAAGGAAATCACGGTG
>JAZTZA010000058.1:0-3166 GCA_045637185.1 Acutalibacteraceae bacterium | reverse complement strand
CGGCAGGCTTTGCTTCGGCCTTAGCGGGCTTCTCCTCAGCCTTAGCAGGTGCCTGAGCCGCCTTTGCCGCCGCCAAAAACTCAGCGGCAATGCGCGCCTGCTCAGCGGCACGGTCGGCCTTCTCCTTCTCGGCCTGTTCCTTACGCGCCTTGCGAGCCTCTTCCCCTGCGGCAAAGTAGGCATCGAAGCTTTCAACCTGACGCTCCATAGTCACCGCATCAAAAATAACATTAAGCTCGTTTTCCTCAAGGGCGGTCTGGGACTTTTTCTCAACGCCGAAATGTTCTTTAAGTATGGTAACAATATTTTTGCTCGGGATATCGAAATCCTTAGCAACCTCATGTACCCTGTACTTGATCATCATAGCTTAATCATCCTTCCCAATACTGTTGATAAGAGAAGCAATACTTCGGGCGAATCCCTCGTCGCAAACAGCACATACACCGGCCTTAAAACCGATGGCGACGGATAGCTCCTCAATAGTGATGTCCGACTCCGTAACGGGAGTGTTAAATTTATCGCACAGAAAGCGGACTTCTTTAACCGTTTTTTCGGACATATCGCGGCAAACGATCACCAAATTGGCTTTCGCGGACTTGATCGCGCTGCTGCAACGCGAAAACCCCGGACAAAGCTTGCCTGCGCGGGTAGCCATACCCAACAGGCTGAGCAATTTACGCTTCATCTGCGTTAAATTCCTCCTCCAAGCGATCGTATATCGCATCGGGGATCTGAGTTTCGAGGGCGCGGTCGATTCTGCGTGACTTACGGGCAAGCTTCAGGCACTCACTCTTGCGACAAAGATAGGCACCGCGGCCGTTCTTCTTGCCTGTCAGGTCGAGTGAAATACCCCCTTCGGTGTCGCGTACGACACGCATAAGTTCAGCCTTTGCGACCCTTTCGCCGCATCCAGCACACATACGCATAGGGATCTTGCGCTCTTTCAAAACTATCCCTCCTTAAAATTCTGATTATTCTCCGTAAAATCCGCTTTCGGGACGGATGTCGATCTTCCAGCCTGTCAGACGGGCGGCAAGGCGAACATTCTGACCCTTGTTGCCGATAGCAAGCGAAAGCTGGCCGTCGGGAACGGTAACCTTGCAGTTCTTAGCGCCGCTCGGGTCGACCTCGACCTTAACGACTTTGGCAGGGGAGAGAGCCTCTTTGATAAACTCCTCGGGCTCTTCGCTGTACTTAACAATGTCGATCTTCTCGTTGCCGATCTCCTCAAGGATACGGGCAACACGGGCACCGCGCTGACCGATACAGGAGCCGACGGCGTCAACGTTGGGATCCTTGCTCCAGACTGCCATCTTGGTGCGGCTTCCGGCCTCACGGGTGATAGCCTTGATCTCGATGGTGCCGTCGAATATCTCGGGTACTTCCTGCTCGAACAGGCGTCTTACGAAGCCCGAATGGATACGGCTGATGCGGACCCTCGGGCCCTTATCGGAGTCGAGAACATCAACGATGAAGATCTTGATGGTGTCGCCCTCAAAGAGCTCTTCATCGGGCAGCTGCTCACTGCGGGGTAGGGTGGCCTCGGAGTTGGCGATCTCAACAACAGCGTTCAGGGTCTCGGGATCAACGCGCAGGATCTTGGCGGAAACCAGCTCCTGATTCTTGTTCTTGAACTCAAGACGGGTGCGGTCGCGCTCAGCATCGCGGATACCCTGACGGATAACATGCTTGGCAGTCTGAGCGGCGATGCGGCCGACCTGCATAGTGTCGAGCGGAATTTCAACATAACCGCCGACAACGGCGTTCTTGTCGATCTGAAGAGCATCCTCAAGCAGCAGCTCTGCAAACGGGTCCTCGACCTCGGCAACAACGCTCTTGCGAACGTATGCGTTGAAGGTCTTGCTGTTGCAGTCGATGTCGCAGAAAACGACGTCGCGTCCGCCGTGGTCCTTCTTGATGGCGACGACGATGGCGGAGGAGATCTTTTCCGCCAGATAGTCGGCAGGAACACCCTTTTCGCGTTCCATAATGTTCAAAGCTTCAAAAAATTCAATGTGATCCATTTTGTTAATCCTTCCCTTCAAGTGATAATATCAACAGGCTAAAACAGGTCCGCGTCGTCGTTTAACTTGACAGCGGATATCTCGCCTTTTTCAAAACTTTGCTGAATGCCGTCGGCGGTAATTGTGACGGCGCCGTCGTATGCCGTAAGAGTGCCGACAAAGTCGCGCTTGTTATCGATCGGCCTGATGGTGTGCACGCGCACCTCTTGGCCCATCATCGCCTCGAAATGCTCGGGACGGGTCAGCGCACGGCCAAGACCGGGGGAGGAGACCTCCAGAAAATATGCAACTGAAATGGGGTCAGCCTCGTCAAGAAGCGGATCGATGGCGCGGGACATATTCTCGCAGTCCTGAATGAAGATGCCGCCCTCCTTGTCGATGGTAACGCGCAGATAATGCTCGCTGCCTTCTTTAACAAAGCGGACGTCCCACAGCTTAAGCCCAAGCTGTTCCGCAACCGGCTGTATCAGGGCGCGAACGACTTCTTCGGTGTTTGCTTTCTTAGCCATTATACTCCTCCAAACAAAATGAAAAGAGCAGGTCGCCCTACTCTTTGCTTAAAACATCTTACAATAGTGAGTTTACCATACAATAGTAAGAATTGCAAGTGTTTTTTGAATTATTCTTCCATTTGCTTGCCGAGAAAGCCTGCGGCAATCTGCGCAAGGCGTACATCGGCATCATCGGGGGTGTAGTTGTTGTCCTGAGCGATGAGGATGAAGGAGCCGCAGATGTCGCCCGAGGCGATAATCGGCACCACTATCGCGGCCACGAGGTCGACCCCCTCGAGCACGTGAACTGCGTGGGTGTCGGATGAGCGTCGGGTGTAGGTGCGGCGCGATTCGGTCAGCTCCTCAAGGTCGGGGGTAACGCGGCGCTCGAGTACCTCTTTTTTGGACACGCCTGCCGCCGCAATGCAGTGGTCGCGGTCGCAGATTACGACGGGGATGCCGGTTGCTTTGAGCAGCACTTCGGCATACTGCGATGCAAAGGTGGAAATTTCGCCGATGGGGGAGTACTTTTTGAAGATGACCCCGCCGTTGACGTCGGTGTAGATCTCCAACGGATCCCGCTCGCGGATACGCATAGTTCTTCTAATTTCTTTCGGTATAACCACACGACCAAGGTCGTCGATTCTTCTA
>JAZTZA010000057.1:0-3965 GCA_045637185.1 Acutalibacteraceae bacterium | reverse complement strand
CGATGGTGGTCTTGGACACCGAGCGTGTCACCTCGCAAAGAGGGGTCTTTGCACCGATGAGCAGGCAGATGCACAAGGGCACGAGGATGCTGTAATCTTTTTTATTATACGCCATAACGAGCGTTTCTTCAACCATAAGATACAAAACGAGCAAAGCGGGTATTGAAACGCGCATACAGAAGTCGTAACCGATGCCCATTGTGATGAGGGGAACCACCGCCAAGGTAATGCCCGACACCCAGAAAAGCTTGTGGCATCTCTGATATTTTGCGATAAGGAAGAAGTAAATAAGCGCCTCGCAGAGAATGAAGAGCAGGTAGCTCATCAAAAATTCCTGATAATGATCGTAGGACTGCCACACAAAGCCGAAGGTGCCGTCCGAGACCTTTGAGCCGCTGTCGACCGAGCGGGAATTGCTCAGCACATACATAAAGGACATAATTCCGACCGTACCACCGCAAAGGAGGTTGGGCAGGGTGAAGGTGTCCTTAAACCACGCCTTCCACCACGCCTTGCGGGTGTCGGCACCCTCATACTTACGGGTGAAAACGACCAGCGCCGCGATGGGCAACATTCCCACGAAGGGAAGGGTGCAGTTGAGCATCGCAAGGGAAAGCAGGAAAACGATGGAGCGGTTGTTTTTCTGCAGAAGAATGAGCATTGTCAGTATCCAGGCAGGGATAGCCTGATTGAAGACCCAGAAAAGCTGGGTGGTGAAGGACGAGAACTGGAAGGTCTCAAAGCCCCATTCGAGATGGGCGGCAGCACCGATGGCTGACATATTGGCATCCCTGAAGTAATGCACCGCAAGGTCAAGTCCGCTGAATGCGAAGAAAAGAAGCAGGGGCCAGATGGTAAACTTTTTCATCTTTGAACAGACAAGCGACCAGAATATCACGATTCCGAGCACCGCCCAAAGCGCCATAAAGGTATAGCCTGCCGTTTCGCCCAGCACCTTGCCGACGAGGGCAGAGGGCAGCCAGAAGCCGATATAATAGACAAGCGAAACGGTGTTGCCCGCCTCGTTGACCTCGTAGACCGGCCAACTGTACTCGCGCAGGGCGTCGTAGAGGGCGTTGCGCCACAGGTGATCGGGATTCTGATATGCAAAGCGGCCGATGCCCGACAGATAGACCGCAAGGAAGATGACCGACAGCATCAGCACCCCTGTCCAAAGGGTCTTCTTGCTCTTTTCGGGTTGCCAAAGGGCCGGCGCGTCCTTTATCGCGAAGAAAAGTCCGAGCAACAAAAGCATAACGGCAGGTACGGCAAAATACCAACGCATCCAGCCGATTGCAAATATCGCAAAGGGAAGCGCAAGATAGATATAGGCAAGCTGAGCGGTGAGCTTACTTGTTCTTTCCATAGTTAATCCGCCTCCTTGAGAGCCTTTTTAGGTTTGATGAGAAGCATATAGACGATGTACCCTGTCTGAAGCAAAAGCTGGACGAGGAAGGGCAATCCAAATCCGAAAACGGTGCCCCACATTCCGTACACCTTTGCCAAGGGGTAGCTTATCACCGCACACACCGCCAACGCGGCGCCCGAAAACACCGTCAGCGCAACGGGTGTGCGAATGGAGATGAGCACCGAGTTTCCGCACATCGAAAGGGCATAGACGACGGTCGCGATGATTATCGGGACGAAGATATAGGTGTAGCCGAGTATCTCCTCGCCGTAGAGTAGGCTGAGGGCCCAGTCACCGAGCAACCACGCACACAGGCAGGCCGCAGCACCGAGCACCACCGTCAGCAACAGCGACAGCAAAAACATACGCATCAACTTGCGGTTCTCGCCCTCGTTGTAGAGCTTGCCGTAGAGGGTCATAAAGGGACAAAGAATGTTGGGCACGAGGGTGGTGATGATTACCGTCGGCGCACAGATGCTGGCATAGATACCGAGCAGGGCCTCGTCATAGTAAAATTCAAGTGCGAGTCTCGGCAGCGCGGTAACGATTATCGGGAACAGGGTGGTCAGCAGCATCGGGAAGCCCTCGATGAGCAGGCCCTTTACCGTGCCGACCGCCTCGGTCTCAGGCTCGTTGTGGAGAGCCTTGTACCTGTTGTAGTCGTAGAAGACCATCAGCGCGGCGGCAATCGCGACCATTCCGAGCATGGCAACGTTCAGGTCGGTGAATTTGAGCAGGACGAAGAAAACGATGACGCTCAAAACGCCCTTGACCGACATCGAGATACCGCAGACCTCAAGCCGTCCGTCCTTCTGCAGTTCGCCGAAAAGCACGTCACTGCCTGCCTCAAGGCTTCGGTAGAGCAGGTATATCAGCACCGCCCCAGAGGTGTAAAGCCCGTAACCGCCGCCGAAAAGTCGGCTGACACCGAGATAGCCCAAGCAGAGCAAAAGGGATATCCCGACGGTCACGAACCTCGTCTTTATATATGTCTTGTCGCTGTATTTGTGGGTGACGTCGGAGGACTGGAAGGAGCGCATACCGTACATACCGATGAAGTAAAAAATATTACCCACCGACATCGCGATAGAGAGCACGCCCGCATCGTCAAAGCCCGACACCCGAACGACAAGCACCGTCAGCAACCAGGTACAACCGAGGTAGACCACATTTCCAACGGTATTAAAAAATGCTTGCTTTTTGTAATCCATATTCTCTCCCGTTAGACAGGTATATAGATAAACTTGGATATCAGATGATAAACGCAAAGGGCAAACTTCATAATGTGCAGTTTTTCGCACACCACCGAGCCCCAAAGCACCAGTCGCGCATAAAAGCGGTTGCCCGATTTAGCCGAAAGGGTGGTATAGGGATTGCGCAGATAATTGGGCACCTTTTTATTCATCATAGCGCGAATCTTGCCGTAGCTTTCCATCGTTTCCTTAAGAGGTGCTACGCGCAGGAACTGATAGATGTAGGAATAATAGAGCTTCATTATCTGACGCTGAGCGTATGCTTCATCGGGTGTGCCGATACACTTTTCATAGGTGGCGCCCAGCTCGTTGATAATGACCTCGAAGGTCTTGCGCGGGGTGGTCCACATATCAAGATGCAACTGCTTATTGCGCGAGGTGGAATCGGTATGCACCAGATAATTGTAGCAAGGCTCCTCGACGAAGCCGATATTCTTGGCGAAATAGTTGAACTGGAAGGTCTTGATGGCATCGAGGAAGACCGAATCGACCGTTCTCATTCCGTTTTCGAGGTAGAGACTGCGGCGGAATAGGTTGCCCTGCTGCATGCCGAAGTACCACTTGTTGCGGCATTCGCCGATGCTCTGCACCTGAGTCTGCTTGCCCGAATCGTCAACGTCGCGGAAGGCGCAAATAACGCGGTCGGCATCGGTACGCTCGGCCTCGGCAACCAACAACTCAAGGCAATTGTCGTCCATCCAGTCGTCAGCGTCGTGGAACATAATATACTTACCCTTAGCGAGCGAAACGGCAAGGTTTTCGCCGTATGCGTTGCTGTGGTCAACATTGTCGTTGCGAACTAAGGTAGCGTTGATATCGGGGTGGGCATCAAAGAAATTGCGTGCCACCTCCATCGAATTGTCGGTGCCGCCGTTATCGATGAAAATGACCTCGAAGTCGCGGAAGGTCTGTCTTCCGATGGCTTCAAGGGTGCGGGGCAAAAGATGTGCATAGTTATAGCAAACGACGGTTATCGAAACATAAGGCTGGCTCATACTGTCCTCCAAAATTATCGGTCAAGCTCGCTTCTTACCGCGTCAAGCGCGCTGCGAATGACCTTGTCCATATCGTAGTAACGGAACTCTCCCAATCGGCCGCCAAAGAGCACATTTTCCTCCTGCGCGGCTTTTGAGCGGTATTTCTCATACAGTTCCTTCGTTTCCTCGTTGTTCACAGGATAATAGGCCTCCTCCCCCACCTGCCACTCGGCAGAATATTCACGGCTGATGCCCGTTTTGGGCTGAGTGCCGAACTCAAAATGCTTGTGCTCGATTATGCGGGTGTAGGGGGTGTCGGCGTCGGTA
>JAZTZA010000056.1:0-2210 GCA_045637185.1 Acutalibacteraceae bacterium | reverse complement strand
GGCTATTTTGCAAAAAGCCGTTGACAAAAGCTCGTTTGTGGCGCATAATTATCTAAAATGTAATTGAAAGGGGAGAGCTGATGAGCGAGAGAATTTCTATGTCGGTAGTGCGCCGTTTGCCGCGGTACTACCGCTTTTTAGATGAGCTTGACAAGGGAGGCTACGTTCGCATCTCCTCGCGCGAGCTTGCCGAGCGTATGGGGCTGACCGCCAGCCAGATACGTCAGGACCTCAACTGCTTCGGCGGTTTCGGTCAGCAGGGCTACGGCTACAACGTCGCTATGCTCCGCGACGAGATCGGCTACATACTCGGCCTGCACAACCGCTACAAGTGCATCATCATCGGCGCCGGCAACCTCGGCCGAGCCATCGCCCTGCATATGAACTTCGAGCGCAGGGGTATGAACCTCGTCGGCATCTTCGACTGCAAAGAGTCCTACGCAGGTCAGCTTGTCGCGGGTATGCCCATCCGCCTTATCGACAGTCTCGAGGACTTCTGCAACGCCGAAAAGCCCGACATCGCGGTGCTTTGCGTTCCGCGTGCCGCGGCTGACGAGCTTGCCGATTCACTGAGCCGACTGGGCGTGCGCGGCATCTGGAACTTCAGCCACAGCGACATTTCATCCCGCCATCCCGAGCTTGCGGTGGAAAACGTCCACCTCGGCGACAGCCTGATGACCCTCAGCTACAAGGTCAACGACCTTAGCCGCACAAAATTATAAACAGATACAGCAAACCCCGTGTTTCGAGTGAAACACGGGGTTCTTTTTCTTTTACGCAGTCTGCAGGATGCAGACACCGACGATATAAGCCGCGTAGGTCAAGAGCAAGACAACGCCCTGCCAGCGATAGAACTTCTTGGTAATAAGGGGCGGCAAAATGGTGATAAGTCCGACCGCAAGGCAGACGGGCATATCAAGTCCGCTTTGGAAGAAAGCGGGCCAATCGGCCGCGTAGGCCTTGACCGGAACCTCGAGGTTTCCGCCCGAAACGAAGGCGCAGATGGGCAAGATCAGGGTCAGGTCAAAGACGTTGGCACCGATGATGTTTCCTACCGAGAGGGAGGACTGCTTCTTGGCGATGGCGGTCAGGGTGGTGACCAGCTCGGGCAAAGAGGTACCGATAGCGATCATCGTGATGGCGATGATGTTTTCGGGGATGCCGCTCAGAGTCGCGATGGCGGTGCCGTTGTCGACCAGCATATCGGCGCCGAGGACGATGCCGACGGTTCCGAGCAAAAACTTGGCAATATTGACCGCGATGACCTTGCCCGACGGCCGCTCGCCCTTGAGCTCAACGGCCGCCTCCTCTTTGGTACGGAAGGCGGTGCGGACGTTGTTGGCCATAAACAAGACGAAGATGAGAAGCAGTATTACGCTCGCAAGAATGCCGATGGAGCCGCTCGCCGAAAAGGCGCAAAGCAGGGTCGCGGCAATTATCATCGACAATGCCTGCGGAGCAAACTGGCGCCGGTCGACCGACGAGGGAATGCAGACCAGCGAGATACCCATTATCAAGCCGATGTTGGCGGTGACCGAGCCAACGGCGTTGCCAAGGGCTATCTCAAGCCCCGCGTGGACGGGGCTCTTCATCGCCTCGACGGTGGCAAAGACCGAGGTCAGCAGCTCGGGCAGGGTCGTAGCAAAGCTTACCACCGTTGCGCCGATGATAAACTTCGGTATGCCCGAGACCTCGGCAAGCCAGCCTGCCGCGTCGACGAAAAAGTCGCCGCCCTTGACGATGAAGAAAAGGCCGAAGCCGAACATAATGAGCAGTCCGGCTATATTATCGGAAAAGAAACCAAGAAGCTGATCCATTTTTATCTCCCCTTATTTCTGAACTGCTACAGGGTCCTCTTTCGCGCTGTTGAGAGCGATCAGAATATATACCGCAAAGCCAATATATGTAATATCGGGCACGGGGCTTCCGTGAACCTTAAAGGAGCCGCCCATCAGCAGATTTATCAGCGACGGGAAGACCGAGCAGACGCAAAACAGGGCCGCCGACAAGCCGTATCCGTAGAAGGCAACGGCGGTCTTTTTATTCGAGACGCCGGCGGTAACCTTGGCCTCTGCGGCGAAGAAAAGCACCAGCAGGCACATTGTCACGATGTCGAAAACCGAGTCGGCAACCGCCACCTCTCCCGTGTAGCCAGCAAAGCCGGGCACCAATTTCACAAGGAAGTAGACAACGCTGACCATCGCGAGCAC
>JAZTZA010000055.1:0-1052 GCA_045637185.1 Acutalibacteraceae bacterium | reverse complement strand
GAGTCGCAGACGGCGGTCAGCTCGTGGGCGTTCTTCTCGCCGATAAGGTTGAGCACACGCGCCTTCTCTTCGTTGGGGATGCCGACGTAGCAGAGCAGGTCGGATATGATGCCCAGATGGGAAAACTCAAGTATGCAGTTCATTTCGGTGCAGGCAAGGCTGTCGGCGGCCAGCTTCAGCACCTCGTAGATGCAATAGCCGTCGATGTCACCCATCGCCTCAAGTCCCACCTGCATTATCTCCTTGAAGGAGTGGGTGCCCTTTGACACGCGGTAGACGTTCTCGTCATAATATAGCTTCTGCACCGTGTTGCAGTCGTCCTTGGTGTTCTTGACGATGGAAAGGGTGACGTCGGGCTTGAGGGCCATCAGCTTGCCGTTGGTGTCGGTGAAGGTGATGACACCGTCGGATATAAGGAAGTCCTTGTTGCGTGCGTAGAGGTCGTACTCCTCAAACTTGTTCATCTTATATCTCGAGTAGCCGTAGCTGTCGTAAAGCGAACGCAGGGCAAAAAGTATGCCCTCGCTCTGCTGAAGAGAGTTGATGTTCATTATTGGTCCTCCTGAGATTGCAATCGTTCGATGGCGAGGGCGTAGCCGCCGCTTCCGTAGTTGAGACACTTGCTGACTCTGCCTATCGTTGCGGTGCTGATGTCGACCTGCTCGCAGATCTTCTGGTAGCTGAGTCCGTTTTTCAGCAAAATAGCGGTGTCAAGCCGTTGCGCCATATCCTGCAGTTCCTTTACGGTGCACAGGTCCTCGAAGTATGCGTAGCACTCCTCGACCGTCTTGAGATTTAATATTGAACGGAACAATTGGTCCATTGATTTTGAATGAATACCCATATTGTGCCTCTCCTTTCGCGTTATCACTTTAGTATAGTAACACGCTAATTTGAAAAAGTCAACAACTTTTTGCCCTGTTTTTTAGGAAAAACACCATAACATTATATATCCTTTGGCCCTATATGACAAGATGCAGTTTTCGCTTGAATATTTTTGCTGCTGTGTTATAATGAAGATGCGGTTAAACCCATTAAATTTTGAGGAGATG
>JAZTZA010000054.1:0-9647 GCA_045637185.1 Acutalibacteraceae bacterium | reverse complement strand
CCGAGGCGGGTGCCATCGACGGTATCAAGAATCGTTGGCAGGAGCTTATCTATGTTACTATTCCGCAGATGAAGCCGCAGCTTTTGCTCGGCGCCGTCTTTACCATTTCGGGCTCCTTTGCCTGCGGTGCTGTCAACGCAGCCCTTACGGGAAATCCGAGTACCGACTATTCGACCCACACCCTCTTGCTTCATATGGACGACTACGCCTTCGTACGATTTGAGATGGGTTACGCGAGCACGGTTGCTATCTTTATGTTCGTAATCATGATCCTTTATTGGTTCCTGGTCAACAAGGTGCTTGCTCGCTGGAGTACAGATTAAGGGGAGGTGACGTAACATGGTTCATAATAAACAACTTAACCCCGACGCAACATACAGCAAAAGGTTTTTGCGTATGCGCGGCGGAAACAAGAAAAAGATCAACCGTTCTATCGGCGGTAACATTGCGATGTTTGTCTTCCTGTTGCTTTGCGGTGCCTTTATGGTCCTTCCGCTCTACTATGTCGTCATCACCGCTTTTAAGCCCCTTAACGAGTTGTTCATCTTCCCCCCGCGTTTTTATGTTGAGAATCCTACTATTGACAGCTTCATCACGATGGTACGTCTGATCTCGGGTTCTCGAGTACCTTTTTCGCGTTACCTGTTTAACAGTGTTATCATCGCGATCCTCGGTACTGTGTTGAACATCATCATCGGTGCTATGGGTGCCTTCCCGCTTTCGAAGCACAAATTCAGAGGCCGAGATGTCATATATCAGCTCATCGTTTGGGCTATGATGTTCCGTGGAGAGGTTATCGGAATCCCGCAGTACCTTATCATCGCCAACCTCGGTATGATCAATACCTACTGGGCGGTTCTGCTTCCCGCACTTTCGGGAACGCTGGGACTCTTCCTGATGCGCCAGTTTATGATCTCCAATATTCCCGATACCGTTCTGGAAGCCGCAAGAATAGACGGTGCGGGAGAGTGGCGTATCTTCTGGAAGGTCGCTATGCCTAACGTTAAGCCCGCTTGGCTTACCTTGGCGATATTCCAGTTTCAGTCAATGTGGCACGCCACCGGTTCCACATACATCTATGACGAACCGATGAAGATGCTGCCCACCGCGATGAGTCAGATTATTGCAGGCGGTGTTTCCCGTCAGGGAGCTGCCGCGGCAGTATCGTTTGTCATGATGCTTCCTCCGATTGCACTGTTCATTTTCAGCCAGAGCTCCATTATGGAGACGATGTCCACATCGGGCTTGAAATAGTCTTTATATTGAATTTGATGAATGGAGGATAATTATGAGAAAGGTTGCACGAATTTTCAGCATACTTGCCGTTGCGGTAATGCTGATTTCGGTTTTGGCCGTGCCGGCGTCCGCAATTTCGTCGGCACCCTATAAGGGTTACAACTATGACCCCTATGGCCGTGCTACTTCCGCACCCTTGGGATATGTTCCCAATAAGACTATCGACTTCAAGGATATGGGGCTTGATAAGGCCCTTGTCGAGCCCGAGGATATGACCGTTTATACCGACAAAGACGGTGTTCAGACCCTCTGGATCGCAGATACCGGCAACAACCGTATCCTGCAGCTCGATAAGAACTACAAGTTGCTCAACGTCTATACAAACTTCAAGGCTGAGGATGGCACTCAGTATGATTTTATTGCTCCCCAGAGTGTCTACCTTAAGTACAGCGAGGATCTCGGCGCCGACGAGATATTCGTCTGCACCGGCGGATCCGCCCTTGATGAAAACGGCAAGCCTACCAAGGAATGCTACATCCTCAGCGGTACAGCCGACGGAAAGCTTGCTAAGGTTTTCAAAAACCCCACCGACGCCGTTATTCCGCTTGACGATTTCAAGCCCAGCTCGGTCGTGCTTGATGATTCAGGATTTCTTTATGTTCACGTAAATTCGTGTACTGAGGGTCTGGTCGTTATGCAGTACTCCGACGGTGCCTTCAAAAACTATTACGGCGCCAACAAGGTCGTTCTTACTTGGAAAAACTCAATTTCTCAGACCTGGAAGAAACTGTTTTCCCGTGAGGCAACCAAGACCACCGAAAACCTTACGCCTACCGAGATCTCGGGAATATTCATTAAGGACGGCTTCATCTACACCACCACTTCCTCTGCCGATATGGACAAGAACCTCCGTGTACGAAAGCTCAACGCTTTGGGCAACAACGTTCTTACCGGCGATGCCAACGCATTGGTAAAGGTTGTCTTCGGTGAGAGAGAATCGGTGTCAGCTTCCACCGATACCCGTATGGTTGACATTCACGTTGATGATGACGGCGTAATGGCCTGTCTCGATGCAGAGCGCGGCAGAATCTATCTTTACGATGAGACCTGCACTCTGTTGACCGTCTTCGGTTATAAGACCGACGGTTCGGGTAATACCCAGAACGGAGCTACCTTCGTTCCGGTAGCGGTCGATAAGTTCGGTGAAGATTATATCATTCTTGACAACAAGGTCGGAGCCGTAATTTCCTATTCACCGACCTATTACATCAAGATGCTTCAGGAGGCCAACAGTTACTATCTCAACGGATGGTATATTGAGGGTGAGCCCTATTGGCGCGAGGTTATCAAGTACGATGCCAACTTCGCAAGAGGATATGCTGCTATCGGTAAATCCCTGTTGGAGAAGGAGAAGTACGAGGAGGCGCTGTACTGGCTTGAAGAGGGTCAGGACCGCACATCCTATTCAACCGCCTTTATGGAGTATAGAACCGAGTTCCTGAGAGCCAACTTCTATTGGATCGTACCGTTGGCAGCGGCGATATTGGTTGCTGCCGTCCTTCTGTTTAAGTGGATCCAGCACCTGCTGGGCGTAAGAGCACAGAAGGCTAATATGAAATTTAGTTAAGGAGGGGAGAACTATGGGATCTATTGCCAGAATTATAAAGTACGGAAAAAAGTGCAAGGATGAGATGGATTTTAAGAGTTTTTCCCCTAAGAAGATCGACTGGAAAAAGGTTATATGGCCCTTCCGAGTTTTGACACATCCCATTCAGGCATTTACCGAGATCAAGTACGAAAAGAGAGGCTCAGTCCTGCTCGGTATCATCGTCTTGGCCTTGTGGTTCTTCAGTTCCATCTTCGATTATCTTGAAAAAGGTTTCGTTTTTAACAAAAACAGCGTTGAGGATCTCAATGCGATAGACCAGTTTATGAGCACAGCTATGATTATTCTCCTGTGGTGCATCTCCAACTGGGCTATCTGTACACTGATGGACGGAGAAGGCTGGTTCCACGAGATATTGGTCAGCAACTGCTACTGCGCTATGCCGCACGTTATTACGATCATACCCCTTGCCCTTGTTTCCAACGTTTTGACAAGTGATGAGGGAACCTTCCTTACTATTATCACAAGCATAGTTTTCGTCTGGATGATTTTGCTGATGTTTATCGCCAATACGACCATTCATCAGTACTCATTCCTGAAGAGCATTTGGTCAATGGTCTTGACCATCTTCGGAGTTTTGGTACTGATGATGCTGGGCGTCCTTATCGGAAGCTTGTTTATGGAGATATGGTCGTTTGTTAAGTCTGTCTATGACGAACTTATCTTAAGAATTTAGCGGGGAGGGGAGAATTATGAAAAAAAGAGTAATATATGCGCTTATGACCGTAATGGTCCTCTTGACTGTCCTGATCGCCTCCGCTGCCCCCGTTGCATTCGCTGACAATGTTGATGCAGGCGAGTTGCCTGAAACCGGCTTTGTCAACGATGAGAACTCCGAGGGTGTCAACGAGGCTGCACAGCCCCTCTACACCGATCTCACCGATTTTAAGAGCGTTGCAAAGTCCAAGGGTATAGAATTGTATATGCGTGAGTATAAGGGTGTCGGCGTAGTTCTCGCCGTTAAGGACCTTAAGACAGGCGTAGTTCAATATTCCGTATCCTCCAAGGCTTCTCAGCTTAAGGATAACGAGCTGATCCGCGCTGTTTCGCTTGGAACGGTAAGCTATCTGGATAAGACCGGTACTATACAGCGCGTTTACACCGGAGACGCCTATATCGCGGGCAACTACAAGCTCGAGAATATCAAGAACGGCATACGCATCACCTACGAGTTCGATGATATGAAAAAGGGACAGGGCTTCAGCGTTCCCTTTGTGTTCACCGTTGCTGATGATCACTTCGAAGCCGGAGTAGAGATCAAGAATATCAAGGTTGACAAAAAGTGCACAAGCCTTGTTATGAGTGTTGCGGTTCTGCCTTACTTTGCAGGCGCCGACTACGGCACCGAGGGATATATGCTTATACCCGATGGAAGCGGCACACTCATTGAGAACGACTATGCGTCGCGTGATGGTACGGTCAAGTATTATGAAACCTACGTCTACGGTTATGATACTACCATCGCCCGTACCAACACCTCTATTACCCTGAACAACACCGAAGCAACCACTCTTCCTGTCTTCGGCGTTAAGTCGGATTCGACCGCGATGTTCGCTGTAATCGATAGCGGCGATGCTATCTCTCAGGTCAAGGCGGTAAGCTCTCGCGAAGCCTTCCCCTTCACCTCTACATACGCTGAGTTTATTGTCAATAAATCCGACACATATTCCAGCGGTAAGTCAAGCCACCTTCAGAGAAGCAGTCGCCGTTCGACCTACCGCTATGCCAATACCGAGCTTGCTAAGGTTCAGTATTATTCACTTCAGGGTGAAGACTCCGATTATGTCGGAATGGCTGAGTGCTATCGCGATTATCTCGTCGGCAAGGGCGCCGGTGCCGAGATCAACGAAAATCTCAACTTCTATATGGACATCATAGGCGCGATCAACAAGACCGAGTCGGTGTACGGTTTCATTACCGATGTCACCAAGCCGATCACTACCTTTGCCGATACCGAAAAGATGGTCAAGGAACTGTCTGATGCCGATGTTGAAAACATCAACGTTCGCCTGAAGGGCTGGCATAAGGGTGGCCTTGAGTCTACCGCAATGACCGATGCCAAGGTTGAGGCTAAGCTTGGCGGTAAGGACGACCTGCTTAACCTGAACAAGACCCTTACTTCGCTCGGCGGCAACCTAACTGCCGACTTTGAATTGATCAACATCTATGAGCAGAAGTCGGGTTGGTCCTTCAGCAAGATCGCTGTCCGTGATCTTGTCAGCTCGGTTGCACAGCAGCCCATCTTCAAGCCCAACATCGGTACCTTTGATGAGAAGAACGTCTTCTACCGTTGCCGCGGAAGCTTCATTTCCAAGCAGATAGACAGTTTCATCGGCGACTACAAGGAACTTGGCCTTGATGGTATCTCGGTCGGCTCGCTGGGTAACAACAACTATTCCGACTTCTACATCGGCGAGCGTTTCAACGATGCTCAGAACACCCGCGACTATATTCTTGATGCAGTTGCAGGTCTTGAGAAGAATGTCGGAAAGGTTACTGTTGACGGCGGTAACGGCTATACACTTCCTTATGTTGATACCGTTATTGCACCTCCTATGTACGACAGCGGATATGAGATGAGTATGACCGAGGTTCCCTTCCTCCAGATAGCACTTCACGGTCTTATCAACTACACCGAGTCTGCTCACAATCTGAATTCGTCTCCGACACTTCAGATGCTTCGTCAGTTGGAGACAGGTTCTGCTCCCTACTATATCTTTACTGAGGCTGAGAACTCGGTGTTCCTGAACACCAACTTCAACTATATCTATTCCAGCCAGTTCAACACCTGGAAGGACTCTGCGATCTCCAACTACAAGACCCTTTCCTCTGTATTGAACGGCTACTGTGATGATTACATCACCGATCACGAGATCATTACCGATAAGGTTCGTGCCACTACCTATGGCGATGACCTTGTCGTACTCGTAAACTATTCGTCAGAGGAATATGATTGCTACGGCATCAAGGTTCCTGCTGAGGGATATGCAACATCAACAGCAAAGGCGTTTGCGGATGCTAAGGCTTCCGCAAACAGCCAGCCTGAAGGGGAGGTGGCAGAATAATGTCAGAGTTGACTGCGGTTAAACGCAATAAACCGAAGAAGCAGCTGACTGAGATTCAGCGCCGCCGCCGTACAGGTCTTTTGTTTACGGCCCCCTTCATTATCGGCTTCCTCTGCTTCTATTTGCAGCCGCTTGCTATTTCGCTTTATTACACCTTCCTTGAGGTTAAGCCCATTAAGGGCGGCGCAATGAGTATGGACTGGGTCGGCATTAAGAACTATGTTGAGATCTTTGATAATATCGACTATTGGGATTCGCTGGGAAATACTTTGCTTGAAATGCTGTACAATACCCCTGTTATTATCGTTTTCTCCCTGTTCATTTCTGTTATTCTTAACCAGAACTTTAAGGGAAGAATGTTCGCCCGTGCCGTATTCTTTATGCCGGTCGTAGTAACATCGGGTATCGTCATTAAGTTCGTTCAGGGCGACACCTTTATCGAACAGGTCGAGACCGAAGCATCATCAACCATCTTTAAGGCTGCCGGACTCGAGAAGATCCTTGTCGGTATGAACCTGCCGGAGAATATCATCAACATTTTCACGACCATCGTCAACCGTACCTTTGATACCCTGTGGAAGTGCGGCGTTCAGATACTTCTCTTTATAGCCGCGTTGCAGAGCGTATCTCCTCAGTTGTACGAGGCTGCCAAGATCGAGGGTGCTACCGGATGGGAATCCTTCTGGAAGGTTACCTTCCCGAACGTTACCCCCATTATTCTGGTCAACCTCATTTACACTATCATCGACTCTATTACCGATCCGAGCAACAAGCTTATGGAAAAGATCGAGTCAACGGCCTTTAATAGTCTGAAGTACTCGGTCGCCTGTCTGGAGTCGTGGATATTCTTTATCATACTGCTTGCAATTGTGGGACTTATATTCCTGGCGGCAAGCATTATGACACGGTTATCGAACCGTCAAGCAAGGTAAGAAAGGAGCTGTATTCTGAATGAACAAACGAATTCTTGCGTCGGAAATCGGAACACTGATTTGGAAGATTCTGAGATTCTTCATTTTGATCGGCCTTTCTTACGTACTGATCTATCCGATACTCTATATGCTTTCGATGGCCGTAAGAACCTCTGCTGACGTAATCGACCCGAGTGTTGTGTGGATTCCGAAGCATTTCACCGCAGAGCATTTCAGCTATGCGTTCGAAGAAATGAAATACGTGTCGAGTTTGACGAGCACCTTGATTATGTCTCTGGTTGCAACCCTGTTGCAGATGATCTCCTGCTCAATGGTTGGATACGGCTTGGCGAGATTTAAGTTCCGTTCAAGCGGATTTTGGTTCACACTTGTTCTGATGACCCTTATTGTACCTGCTCAGGCAATTACAATTCCGCTTTACTTCCAGTACAAGAACTTCTCTATTCCGATCATCTCGCCCATACTTGAGCACGTGTTCCATATCTCGATGCCTTCGTTCCTCACCGTAAACCTCATCGACAGCTGGTTTATATTCTGGCTGTCAGCGATTACGGCAACGGGACTTCGTTCAGGTCTTTACGTCTACATCTTCCGTAACTTCTTCCTTAACATTCCTTATGAAATTGAAGAAGCGGCGGTCGTTGACGGCGCGAACTACTTCAAGACCTTTACAAGCATTATGGTCCCCAACGCGGGCGGATCCTATCTGACCGTATTCCTGTTCTCGATAGTTTGGTACTGGAACGATATGTTCTATACCAGCACCTTTATCTCTGACAAGACTACGATCGCAAAGTCTCTGGACATTCTCCAGTCACTTACAAAGAATCTGACCCTGTCCGATGCCACCCCGAAGCTGCTTGCAGGCTCACTGCTTTACATAGCACCGCTGCTGATAATGTATATGGTGCTGCAGCGCTACTTCGTACAGTCGATCGAGCGTACCGGAATCGTCGGATAAAACTAAACTAATAAAAAATGATGTCAATTTACATTGGCATCATTTTTTTGTCTGAAATTCGCAAAATCCCTCTTTACTACGGCGTTGTGGGTATGCTATAATTAGTGCAGATTTTTCGAAGGGGGAGTGCTTTGTGGAATATAAAGCATTGTATGATCTGTGGCTCAGTAAGGTGGATGACCCTGTCCTGCTTGTCGAGCTTGAGTCGGTTCGCGGAGATGACGAGGCGATACTTGACCGTTTTTATAAGGAACTTGAGTTTGGTACTGCGGGTCTGCGCGGAGTTATAGGCGCGGGCACCAACCGAATGAATGTATATACTGTCGGCCGTGCAACTCAGGGCTTTTCCGAGTATTTGAAGGGTGCTTTTGAGACCCCGAGCGTAGCGATAGGATATGACAGCCGCAACTGTTCCGAGCTGTTCAGCAAAACAGCCGCCTGCGTTTTTGCGGCAAACGGTGTCAAGGTGTGGCTCTACCCCGAGCTTGCGCCCACGCCGATGGTCTCCTTTGCAATTCGCTATCATAAGTGCTCGGGTGGTGTGGTCGTTACCGCAAGCCATAACCCTGCTGAGTACAACGGATACAAGGCCTACGGCCCTGACGGATGTCAGCTCAGCGGCGATGCAAGCGCCTGCGTAAGCGATGCGGTGGAAAAGGTTGACGTCTTCTCCGGAATTCGTACCGTCGACTTTGACGAGGCAATCGCAAGCGGTATGATCGAATACATCGGTCAGGACAACTACGAGTCCTATTATGAGAATGTTCTCTCGCAGTCTATTGAATCCGAGGTCGTAGCTTCATCCGACCTCAAGGTAATATACACCCCCATTCACGGAACGGGCAACAAGCCCGTGCGCGAGGTGCTTAAACGCATCGGCATCAAGGATGTTATCGTCGTAAAAGAGCAGGACCTTCCCGACGGAAACTTCCCGACCGCTCCCTATCCCAATCCCGAGATCCGTCAGCCGTTTGAGTGTGCGCTCAAGATGGCCGAGGAATATAAGCCCGATCTGCTTCTGGGTACCGACCCCGATGCCGACCGCGTAGGTATTGCGGTGCCTGACGGCGACGAGTACCGCCTGCTTACAGGCAACGAAGTGGGCGCGATGCTGCTTAATTACGTCCTTTCCCGCCGTACCGCCCTCGGCACGATGCCGAAGGATCCTGTTGCAGTAAAATCCATCGTTTCCACCTCGATATGCGACAAGATCGCCGCCGACTACGGTTGCGAGATGCGCAGCGTCCTGACAGGCTTTAAGTACATCGGCGGCGTCATTGCCGAGCTTGAAGCCAAGGAGGAGTCCGACCGATATGTCTTTGGCTTTGAGGAAAGCTACGGCTATCTCGTCGGCACCTACGTTCGCGATAAGGATGCCGTTGTCGCCTCGATGATGATATGCGAAATGGCGGCCTATTACAAGTCGCAGGGAATGACCTTGATGCAGGTGCTCAACGGCATTTATGCAAAATATGGCCTCTACCTGCACAAGACAGTCAGCTACACCTTCTCGGGGGCAAAGGGAATCGCTAAGATGTCCGAGATAATGTCTCAGCTTCGGGCTGAGCCGCCCAAGTCTATCGGCGGATATGCGGTTGAGTCGATTTCCGACTACGAGACCTCGCTGACTACCGATTGCCGCACAGGAGAGAAGACAGACATCCTGCTTCCCAAGGCCGACGTTATCATCTTCTCACTTGAGGGCGGAAACGGAGTCATCGTTCGTCCCTCGGGTAGCGAGCCGAAGATAAAGGTCTACCTGACCGCCGTTGCTGACACAAACGAAC
>JAZTZA010000053.1:0-3987 GCA_045637185.1 Acutalibacteraceae bacterium | reverse complement strand
CACCCTGCTTTGCGGTGACACTGATAAATACGCAGGATATATCAATTCTTGTGATGAAGCTTGCGTTGCCGTCTGCTTTGATGAGGATGCTCACCTGATTGATTGTGCGACGGTCGTATACGGGAGCGGTCACGATGAACTAAGTCTGGCCCATGGCATTTTTGATGCACTGAGGCGTGTTGATGAGCTTGATGCGGATATCGCATATGTCCACGCTCCGTCAAAGACGGGAGTAGGACTTGCGGTGTATAACAGGCTATTGCGTGCCGCCGCATTTGACGTAATTGAGCTGTAAATTTTGAAAGGAGCGAACGGGGAATGAAAACAGTTGTCGGACTTACAGGCCCGATAGGCGCAGGTAAAAGCACCGTTGCACAGCGGTTCGCTGAGCGCGGTTTCTATGTAGTTGATGCCGACCGTGTCGCTCGCAAAATTGTTGAAAAGGGAAGTGCGGTGCTTTCTAAACTGGCAAATGCCTTTGGTAGCGACATTCTTGAGCCCGATGGTTCCCTTAATCGAAAAAAGCTTGCCGCTGTCGCTTTTGAGTCAAAGGAAAACACTCAACTGCTTAATGGCTTGACCCATCCTGCAATAATTTCCGAGGTAAACAACGAAATCGAGTCATGTCAGCAGAATTTAGTTTTGCTTGACGCGCCCCAGCTCTTTGAAAGCGGTTGTGATAAGATGTGCAGTACGGTTGTCGGTGTCCTTGCCGATAAGAACATCCGGCTCAGTCGCGTGCAAGAGAGAGACTCTCTTACCACCGAACAAATCATCAATAGAATTAAAGTTCAGTATCCCGACAGTTTTTATCTTGAACATTGTCAGCATATAGTTTATAATAATAATGACACGGATGCCCTGTTGGAAAGGGTAGACGAGGTTATTGATACTGTTCTCAGGGAGATATGAATGAATAAGGCTCTCAGGTTTATAATAATTGTATTGTCGGTGCTGTTTATCCTCGTAACAGGGGCATATTGCGGTGTGCGATACCTCTATCCCGTTGAATATGAGGCGCAGATAACCAAGTATTCGGACGAGTTCGGAGTCAGCAAGGAGCTTGTGTTGGCGGTTGTCAAATGTGAAAGCGGATTTGATGCTGACGCTGTGTCGTCGGTCGGTGCAGTCGGACTGATGCAGCTGACACCCGATACGTTCGAATGGGTGCAAAAGAAGCTCGACGGCTCGGTATCGTATGACCGACAGGCCCTTTTCGACCCCGACATCAACATCCGATATGGTGTTTATCTGCTGAAGCTCCATTTGGATGAGTTCGAGAATGAAAATGTCGCCCTTGCGGCGTACCACGCGGGTAGGGGAAAGGTCAACGAGTGGCTTGCCGACCCTGATGTTTCACCCGACGGCAAGACCTTGTCCTACATTCCTTATAACGATACATCACTCCACGTTGAAAAGGTCGCAAAGACTATAAAAATATATGAATTTCTATACTAATATGAGAGGTGTTTTTAATGGCTGAAAAAAACAAGGCTGAGCAGTTGAAGGATAACCTGTTCTACAAGAGAACCAACGGCTTGATCGAGGCTGACGACGCTACTATCAAGGCGGCGTTTGACTTTTGCGAGGACTACAAGGCATTCCTTGATGCTTCCAAGACCGAACGCGAGTCTGTAACCGAAATCATCGCACGCGCTGAGGCAAAGGGCTACGTACCTTTTGATCGCAATGCTGAATACAAGGCGGGGGATAAGGTTTACTATAACAACCGCGGCAAGTCGATAATCCTGTCGACCATCGGCACCGACCCCGTTGATACCGGTGTCAGAATTGCTGCTGCCCACGTCGATTCGCCCCGTCTTGACCTTAAGCCCAATCCGCTCTATGAGGAGAGTGAGCTTGCCCTGTTCAAGACCCATTACTATGGCGGTATCCGCAAGTATCAGTGGGTCGCAATTCCGCTTTCTCTGCACGGAGTAATCGTTCGCAAGGACGGAACCGCCGTTGATGTTTGCATCGGCGAGGATGCAGGTGATCCCGTTTTCGTGATCAGCGACCTGCTTCCGCATCTTGCTGCTGACCAGTCCAAGCGTAAGCTTGAGGACGGAATTCGCGGCGAGGAACTTAACGTTATCGTCGGCAGTATGCCTTTCCGTGAGGACGAGACCTCCGAGGCTGTTAAGCTAAACATCCTGAAAATACTCAACGAAAAGTACGGCATCGTTGAGGAGGATTTCCTCTCTGCCGAGCTTGAGATCGTTCCTGCTTTCAAGGCAACCGATGTCGGTCTTGACCGTTCCCTTGTCGGCTCCTACGGACACGACGACCGTGTTTGCGCATATCCTGCGCTTCAGGCTGAGTTTGATGCCGTTATGCCCAAGAAGACCACCGTCACCATCCTTACCGATAAGGAGGAGACAGGCTCCGACGGCAATACCGGACTTAATTCCGCATATCTTAAGTATTTCGTCCACGACCTTGCAAAGATGCAGTCGGCTACTGACGGTACCCTCGCTTTGTCTAACAGCGAGTGCCTCTCTGCTGACGTTAACGCAGGCTTCGACCCGACCTTCCCCGATGTTATGGAGCGTCGCAACGCGAGCTTCCTCAACTACGGCGCCGTGATCACCAAGTACACCGGCTCTCGCGGTAAGGGCGGCACATCCGATGCCTCTGCTGAGTTTGTCGGACGCGTTCGCAAGATTCTTGACAGCGACGGCGTTAAGTGGCAGACCGGCGAGCTCGGTAAGGTTGATGCAGGCGGCGGCGGTACGGTTGCAAAGTATATTGCCAACCTCGGTGTTGACGTCGTTGACCTCGGTGTTCCCGTGCTTTCTATGCACGCTCCCTTTGAGCTTGTTTCCAAGCTTGATGTCTATATGGCTTACCGCGCCTTCAAGGCATTTTACGAGTATCAGGACTAATGTGATATCTGCCGCGTGCTGTAACTTTTGCAGTGCGCGGCATTTTTTTGTAAATTGTACTTGATTTTGTATCTGTAATGTGGTATTATTCCATTGTTGTAAAAGCCGGAATGATGGAATTGGCAGACGTGCTGGACTCAAAATCCAGTGGTAGCGATACCGTGCGGGTTCGACCCCCGCTTCCGGCACCAAAAATCCGTTCACGAAAGTGGACGCATTTTTACTTTTTCACTTTTCACTAAAAATTCAAGAACGGGATTTTTGGAAAGTAATAGGTAATAGTGAATAGTGAAGAAGTAAGGTGTGGTTTCGCCACGAATTATAAAAACAAATGCTTCGCATTGATTTTTTCCGCTTTTATGCTATAATAAACCAAAGGCGGTGATGGTATGTATACTCTGCTAATGCTTCTGTTACCTTGGGTGCTTACTTTATTTATCGCTAGGTGTGCATCTACATATGACAGTAGAATACATAAAGGTAAGTATGTTGTCATCCGCAAAAAAACTATAGCAAAGTATTTGATTGAAAAACATATTGACTTTGGTAAAGGCAGGCAAACACTCAAAAAAGATAGATATAAAATGTCGGTGTTTGGCCTTGTCATTTATTTAGGTGTCTTGTTTCTAATTTTGTTGTCTATTATTCTCTTGTTGGTTCCGAAGGTTCCTTGTGAACCGATCTTAGTTGATTCTGAGAAGTTGTTTTTATACGCCGATACAGTAAACGTAAAAATTCCTGTTTGTCTTTCTATGTCTTGGTTTAGTATTGCTGTTATTCATATGTTTTTATGCTCTATCCGTATTTGTTCAGATATCGAGTATAAATGGGTAAGAGTTCTGTTAAAGATCTTTTGCGGGCTTATAATAGTTGCTTGCGTTGTTGGTGCTTTTGTAATTTTAATAGAGGCGTTTAGGTGGTAGCATAAGATATATCTATAATAACAGTTTTCATACCAAACATCCGTTGATACGTTGTATCATCGGGTGTTTTTCTATATACTCACGCAAATAAAAGTAGCGCCAACACAAAGTTGACCAATAATATTTGGACAAATTTATTGCGAAATTAGATAAATTGCAACTTATAGTAGCAAAAATAT
>JAZTZA010000052.1:0-2386 GCA_045637185.1 Acutalibacteraceae bacterium | reverse complement strand
GATGGGAAGCCCCGTCTGTTGCTTTGCTTTTAAGAGCAACTTTAGTCCCTCGCCTCTGAGTCCCTGAAAGGAGTAGGGGGAGGTACGCGGCTTGAATGCGCCGCCGCGAAGGAAGCCTGCGCCCGATGCCTTTATCTGCTCGGCAAGGGTGCATATCTGCTCCTCCGATTCGACCGAGCAGGGCCCCGCCATAAGCTGAAGTGTGCCTCCGCCTATCTGCTGTCCGCAGATGTCGTAAACGCTGTCGTCGGTGTGGAACTTGCGGTTGGCCTTTTTGTAGGGCTCGGCGATGCGCTTGACCGACTCTACCAGCTTGTGAGCGCCCAATTTGCGCTCGTCGACCGAGAGGGTGTCACCGATAAGACCGATGACCGTCTTTTCACTACCGCACCAGGTGTTGACCGACACGTCGTAATGGGACTCTATTTCCTTTATAAATTGCTTGATTTCGTCCTGACTTGCTTTATTTAATACGATTATCATAGTAACTTCAATATCCTTTCGGTAACAGCGTCAACGCTCTTGGTAGCGTCGACGGTCAGATCGGCCGCATTTTTGTACAAGGGCAATCTGTTGTTGTATAGATTTTCCGCATCCGACTTAAAAAGGGGACGCGACGGGTCATTCCCCACGCGGTCACTCGCTACGGTAAAGGGAATGGACAGATGTATTTTGGTGCAATCGGCAAAGGCCTTGACGTTTCTTTCAAACGTAAGGGCACCGCCGCCGGTTGCGATTATGGTTTTCTTAAGTTTAGAAGCCATAAGGCAGGCCTTGTGCTCTGCTTCGCGAAAGCCCTCTTCGCCACGCTCGGCAAAGATTTGAGAGATGCTCATACCCTCCTGCTCTTCGATGAGCTTGTCGGTGTCGACAAAGTCCCATCCCGAGGCCTCGGCAAGAGCGGCTCCAACCGTGCTTTTTCCGCAGCCCATAAAGCCGAGAAGCACGACGGGAGCATCCTTTTTGGAGCCGAAATACCGCTCCATATAGGCGTTTGCGTCGGCAACGACCTCGCTGATGCTTTGGGGTTCAAAGGTAGCACCGTACCAAATTTCGTGGGCACGCGCCGCCTGCCAAACAAGCATTTCCATACCCTGCGCGACCTTCAGGCCCAACTCCTCAGCGTACTCTACCAATTTGGTCTTTTGAGGGTTGTAGATGAGGTCCATCAGGGCCTTGCTTGAGCGCAGTTGTTCTTTTTTGAGCACACATTCATCGGTGTGCGGATACATACCCACAGGTGTGGCGTTGACAACAAGGTCGTATCCACCTGTGATCTGACTAAATCGCAGTACCTCTATCTCGCAGCCGAGCCGTCTTTCAAGCTCCTTTGCGAGTGCCTGCCCCTTGTCGCTTCGGCAGGCTATGGCGACCCTGCAGCCACGCCTTGCCGCTTCAAAGGCAACGGTGCGCGCGGCACCGCCGTTGCCGAGGACGAGCACCTTGCCCTCAAGGGAGATGCCGGCGCTCTCAAGGGCGGCGCAAAAGCCGTAGGCATCGGTGTTGTAGCCGACCTTTTCCTCGCCGCAGGCAACGCAGTTGACGGCACCGTAAAATTCGGCCTCGCCGTCCAGCCTGTCGAGCAGGGGAATAACCGTCTGCTTGTAGGGGATAGTGACGTTAAAGCCCTTCAGCCTGCTCAGTTCATTGTCAAAGGCCTCTCTAAAACTTTGGGCAGGACGGTCGCAGATGGAATATTCGGCATTTTTATCCGACAGTTCGAACAAGCGGCTATGTATAAAAGGGGACATAGTATGCCCGAGCGGATGTCCCGTTAAAGCGTATCTTTCGATATTCACCCTCTGCACCTCCTGAAAATTTTGTAAAAAACTATTGACAAATCCTTGCGGGGAACATATTATTTGTATGTATAAACGATATAATAACATATTATTTCATCAATGTCCATTGTGACAAGCAAAAAAATCCCTTTAGGAGTTGAATTTTTATGGTATTTGAGAAGATTCAGGAGATTTTGGCCGCTCAGTTTGACGTTGAGGCGGACTCTATCACCAACGACACCGACATTCAGCAGGATCTTAACGCCGACAGCCTCGATATCGTTGACCTGATCATGTCTATTGAGGATGAGTTCGAAGTGGAGGTTCCCGATGACGCCGTTGACGAAGTCAAGACGGTCGGCGACCTTGTAAAGTTTATCGAGAAGCATCAGTAATTGCATCTTGGTCTTTTACAAAACCGCTTTAAGCACCAACTTAAAGCGGTTTTTCCGTTAAGGCAGATTTTTCAGTAAGGAGTAAATCAAAATGGCAGAAAAGAAGATGGTCGAAGACATCACTTCTATGGACGTGGACTTTGCCCAATGGTACACTGACATAGTTAAAAAGGCTGAGCTTATTGAATACACCAGCGTAAAGGGCTGTAT
>JAZTZA010000051.1:0-1619 GCA_045637185.1 Acutalibacteraceae bacterium | reverse complement strand
CCATAACGGCACCTCCTTACATTTTATAATTTAATATACTCGGCAGGGTCGCACTCGTCAAGCATAACGGTTTCTACCGAGCAAGAGGCTACTATATCTGCCAAAATTTTCTTTATGGGCTGTTCGGTGCAGAAGTGTCCGCACTCGATGAGGGCAACATTTAACTGACGGGCAAGCAGTCGAAGATGGTGCTTGCTCTCCCCTGTGACAAGCGCCTGCGCGCCTGCATCCTTTGCAGCGAGAAGGAAATCTCCGCCGCTGCCACCGCAGACCGCGACACGCGATATTGCATCGGTGCAAGGGGTATATTTTACACCCGCGACACCGAGCCTCTCCCCTGCGTAAAGGGCAAGAGATGCGGCCGACTCTATTTCCAGATCGCCCACCCTCGCCATAGGCAAGGGCTCTCCTTCAACACCGATGGGCTCGATACTTTTTATGCTCAAAAGGTCGGCAAGGACATCGTTGACCCCTCCCTTTGCGGCATCGAGGTTAGTGTGGGCGCTGATGATGCAAAGCCCCAGCTTTTGCGCCAAGACGGCGGCTGAGTCCTGCGGCTGCTCCTCAAGCAGTCCGAAGTAAGCAGGGTGATGTGTGACCAGCAGGCCACAACCTGCCGCCTTTGCCTGCGCGACAGTCTTATGGGTCACGTCAAGCGCAACGGCCACGCGGTCGACCTCGGTATCGGCCGAGCCGACAAGAAGCCCTACGCTATCCCCCTCTACACAGGTGTCGAACGGGGCAAATTTGTCAAGTGCGTCCAAAACAGTCTTTACAAGGGTCATAGGGTCTCCTCCTTGCCAAAAGTCGCGTTAAGCTTATTTCTTATGATATCGGCAATCTTCAGCAGGCCCTCGCGTGCCGAAAGGTCATCGGGGTCGGTCGCTTTTAGCAAAGACTGCGCGTGCTTTTCAACGCGGTTAAGCTGGCGGGTCAGGTACTCGGTGCCATATGGTTGGTCGGCGGTAACGGTACCGACGTACCAATAGTCGTCGCCAAAGGTCATTACTTCGCCCGTCCAAGCCACCGACATAACGGTATAAAGCCTGCCTGCATCCTGCACAAGCACCTCTTTCAGTACGACGAAGCCTTCCCTCGCAAGATAGCGGCGAAGGTCATCAACGGCGGTCATCGGCTGAAGTATGTAGTGCTTTTTGGCATCCTTTGTCCAAGGGGCATTTTCAAGGATGGAGGCTATCAGTTCTCCACCCATACCGCAGATGGCGACATCCTCCGCTTCGTCGGGTGATATACCGCTGAGCCCGTCGCAAAGGCGCAGTTCTATCCTGTCGCCAAGGCCGAACTCGGTGACGTGTCCGCGCGCGTTTTCGAGGGGGCCGACACCGATGTCGCAGGCGATGGCAGAGGGGCATTTGCCGCTTCTGACAAGCTCGACGGGCAGATATGCGTGGTCGGTGCCGACGTCGACAACACGAACGCCGTCACGCACAAGCGTGGCGGCGGCCGAAAGACGTAAACTAAGCTTCATTACTTGGTTGCCAGGAAGGCGTTGATCTTGTTGACCATCTCGTCAACGTCAACACCGTGAACCGCGCAGGCATCCTCGAGGGACTCGCTGCGGGCAGAGGGGCAACCAAGGCAGTGCATACCCATCTCGA
>JAZTZA010000050.1:0-2229 GCA_045637185.1 Acutalibacteraceae bacterium | reverse complement strand
ACAACAATGAAAGAATTTCCTTAAAACTAAAAGGAATGAGCCCGGTACAATACCGAACTCATTCGCTTACAATTTAATATTTAATTTTGTCTAAACTTTGGGGTTCACTTCAGTTTCAACGAGTCTTCTCTTTCTTTTGTCTGTTAAGTGATATGCTGACTAAAGTCAGCGTGATATTTTCTTTTGAAAATTCCTCGCCTACGGCGAGATATTTTAAAAGAAAGTGATATTAAACCCTACGGGTTTAGTGATATTCTATTCGCGATAAACTGTCCGAAGGACAATATCACTATGCGTAGCATAATATCACTGCGAAGCAATATAACTCGCCGTTAGGCGAATAGAGTTGTAGAAATGTTCTTAGCGAACATTTCTACAAATGCAAAGGGAGTTCTTTGTTATAGTACTTTTTACGCCTCGTAGTCCATACAGACGCGGGTGGCAGTAAAGGGGCGAACCTTGCCGTCGGCCACCGCAACGTGCAGGGGATGCACTGCATATGCCTTGAGAGCATCGAAGTCGGTGAAGCTCGAATCGAGCATTACGTCAGCGTTAGAGGTGGGCAGGAAATCGATGTTGACATTGATGGAGATAAGTCCCTCAATCCGTCCTGCAAGACCCTCAAGGCCCTGCTTGATATCCTCGGCTATCCTTCTCTTTTCATCGGCAGAAAACTCATCTTTCAGTTGCCACAGAATGATATGCTTTACCATTTTAAGCACTCCTTTTATACAATTTCGCCGTCAACTATCAATCGATAGTTGCCCGCAAGTATTTCATATACCAGTTCCTTTGAGTCGGTGATAGGCTTATAAAACGCCAATCCTGCTTGACCGAAATTTTGGGCCGAATGGACGTCACCGCCCGAGGTTCCCAAAAGTCCTTTCCTCTCGGCAAAGTCCTTTGCCAACTCGTTGCGGTTTTTAGTTCCATTCTGGTTATTTATCTCAACACCGTCCAACAGGGATGGGTCGGGTTCGGTGTCGGGGTCGGGTATATACGGTGCCATACGGAAGGGGTGGGCGTGAATAACGATGCCGCCCTTTTCGTGCACAAAGTCAGCGAGCGGCTTCAGACCGAGCTCACGAAGTTCGGGGTTGGCAGCAATTTGCTCGGGAGTCAGGCCGTAGATGAGCACCTCTTTGCCCCTATCGTAGCCCTCCTCGATGCCAAAGAGCACATTTATCCCCAATTTCTTTCCCAGTTCAACTCCGCGACGCCAATCCTCCGCATATTTTTCGACAAATTCCTCCCAAGGAAGCTGTCGGTCGATACCGGTGTTGCCGTGGTAAAAGTGGTTGGTCACCACAAAGCCTGCATACCCCTTTTCCTTAGCGGCGGCCACCATTTCCTCCATCGAGGAAACGCTGCAGGCACTGCAAGGATGGGTATGAAGATGCATTTCATATTTATACAATTCGGAACATCTCCTTGACCGATTTACTCAAGTTCAAACGCACCCGTATAAAGCTGATAATAGGTTCCCTTTTCCTCGATAAGCTTGTCGTGGCTTCCGCGCTCAATGATGCGTCCGTGGTCGAGCACCATAATAACGTCGGAGTTCATAACCGTCGACAAGCGGTGCGCGATAACAAATACAGTACGTCCCTCCATAAGCTTATCCATTCCGCGCTGAACGATAGCTTCGGTACGGGTATCGATGGAGGAGGTCGCCTCGTCGAGTATCATTACAGGGGGATCAGCAACGGCGGCTCGGGCTATGGCGATAAGCTGGCGCTGACCCTGTGACAGATTTGCGCCGTTATTGGAAAGCTCGGTCTCGTAGCCGTTGGGAAGACGGGTGATGAAGTCGTCGGCGCCTGCCAATTTGGCTGCCTGACGGCATTCCTCGTCGGTGGCATCAAGCTTGCCGTAGCGGATGTTATCCATAACGGTGCCTGTAAACAGGTTGGTCTCCTGCAGAACGATGCCAAGCGAGCGACGCAGGTCGGACTTCTTTATCTTGTTGATATTTATGCCGTCGTAGTATATCTTTCCGTCGGCGATATCATAGAAGCGGTTGATAAGGTTGGTTATAGTGGTCTTGCCCGCGCCCGTTGCGCCGACAAAGGCAACCTTCTGACCCGGTTCGGCATAGACCGACACGTTGTGCAGGACGGTCTTGCCCTCGGTATAGGCGAAGTCGACGTGGTTGAGTCGCACGTCGCCCTTGAGCAGAGTATAGGTCAGGCTTCCGTCGCCGTGGGGATCCTTCCAAGCGCAATATCC
>JAZTZA010000049.1:0-1072 GCA_045637185.1 Acutalibacteraceae bacterium | reverse complement strand
GTTGGCGATGACCATATCACAGCCCGACTGCATAGCGATCTTGGCCGCCTCGATCTTGGTGGCCATACCGCCCGTGCCGACGTTGGTGCCGCTTCCCCCTGCGAGCGCCTCGATCTCGGGGGTCACCTCGTCGATGACGGGGATAAGCTTTGCATTGGGGTCAAGTCGCGGGTCGGCGGTGAAAACTCCGTCGATGTCGGAAAGCAGAACGAGCAGGTCGGCCTTGACACTCTCGGCAACGATGGCGGCGAGGGTGTCGTTGTCACCGATGACCAGTTACTTGGTCGTGACGGTGTCGTTCTCGTTTATGATGGGGATGACGTTCAGCTCAAGCAGCTTCTGCAGGGTGTTGTTGAAGTTGGCGTGCTGATTTTCGTCGGTGAGGTTGCCCGCCGTCAACAGCATCTGTGCGACGGTGTGGTTGTGCTCGCCGAAAAGGCGGTCGTATGTATACATCAGCTCGCACTGGCCGACGGCGGCCGCCGCCTGCTTGAGAGCCAGCTCGGTGGGACGCTCCTTGAGTCCGAGCTTGCCCATACCCATACCTACGGCACCCGAGGAGACAACGATGACCTCAAGCCCCGAGTTTTTGATGTCGCTGAGAACCTTGCAAAAGCTCTCGATGTGACGGATGTTGAGATGGCCCGTTGAGTAGGCCAAAGTGGACGTACCGATCTTGACTACAATTCTCATTATATAAGCTCCTTAATAGGACTTTAGCGATTTAATACATTATAACTTTTGCCGCCCGATAAGTCAACAAAAAAAGCACTTGCCATCGCAAGTGCTTTTTTCTGGAAAGGCAGCACGAATTTGATCCCATACATATTATTTATATTTTGTCGGCAGAGCCGACACCGATACATCTTCACTATTACTTATTATTTCCGCCGAAAATCTGCTCGGACAAAATTAGTGAAGAGTGAAAAGTGAAGAGTGAAAAAGTAAAAATCTCCCCGAACTTCGTCCGAGGAGATTTTCTGGGAACTAACCCTAATTTTAATACAAATGCACCCCCTTTTGAAGCAAGGGGGTGCAAAGTCAATTTAGGGGGTGCATTTTAAGCCGAAGG
>JAZTZA010000048.1:0-3676 GCA_045637185.1 Acutalibacteraceae bacterium | reverse complement strand
TTATCATATTCGGAAATACAACCACCTCGCGCATAACGAGCATGGGTAAAATTCTGATATCCTTTTCCATTAAAAACTCCTGAGTATTCTTAATTTAAGGCGAAATTCGCCCATATTTGAATATTATACTATATATCTCCTGCTAATTCAAGCACAAGTAGAAAAAATAGCAGGTCTAAATGTATATTGTAAAAACAGATCGTATCTGCTATAATATTACTTAACATAGAAGAAGGAAGGATACATATGAAACGCTGTTTGCTTATTATTCTTTGCATAATGATACCTTTGAGCCTCGTCGGCTGTACCGAGGGCAAAACTCCCTCATCCTCCGATTTGCCCTCTTCCCAATCGGCTTCATCATCTTTTTCATCAATCAACACTTCCTCCGTTGTCGTCAATGAGTACAAGCCTATCACCTATAAAATTGCCGAAGAGACCGACAAATTCTATATCAACGGTCGCACTATGGAGGTAACTACCGCCGCGTACTCTGCAGATACCCAAAATGGTATGCTCTTCGACCACGCAGGACAGGGTCTGTTCTTCACTGCTGACTGCGAGGGTGACGTGTCGATCGACCTTGCTTTGATCTCGGCAGGTAGCGAAGGTAAAGACTATCAACTTTTCTCGGTCAGAGTTGACGGAGTGGCTACCGATGTTACGGTTGATAGCAATTCGACCGAAGCGGTACGCACCCTATCGGTTGCGAAGGATCTTCCGCGAGGAAAACACACCTTTGCTATATATCGCTGTAATCAGGCAACATTAGGTCGCGCTACGCTCCTGACAGTTAAAATGAACGGACTTGCAGAAAAATATATCGCTCCCGAGGGCCAACTCAAAATGGTGTTCTTGGGCGATTCCATCACCGCAGGACACGGCTCACGTTCGGTCAACGGTGCTGAAGATCAGTCCCACAACAAGTATATGGACGCCACCTATACCTACGCCTTCCTCTGCGGTGAGGCTCTCAACGCGGATTTCCACCTTATCGCCCGAAGCGGTATGGCCACAACCGGCAGGCCCGACGATGCCAACAATGCCAATTTGTATTACGAATATTACTCGTATGAAAGACCTGAGCGAGTCAAATATGATGCCTCAAAAGAGGATGTCGACATCTATGTCATCTCGCTCGGCACCAACGATGGCGGCTGGTCCAAAAAGCTCGTCAAAACCAACGCAACCGCCCTCGTCGAGCGCGTCAGAAAGGACCACCCAAACGCCAAGATAATTTGGACCTACGGTCAGATGGCCACCGATTATAAGGATGTCTACTCAAGTATCATCGAGGAATTAGGCGGAGCCGAAGCAAACCTTTATTTCTATATGTTCAGCCAGCCCAACAGAGAGGGCGGCACGACCCATCCCAACGCCGAGGCACACGCCAAGTATGCCGAAGAGCTGACCACCTTCATCCGCTCCATCCTATAAATTACAAGCACCCCAAAGGCACGATAATGTGTACCTTCGGGGTGCTTAATTATTTTACTCTATGGTGTCCCCTACTTCACATTCGCGGGGCGGGAAAAAGTCTTCCGTCGGGAATCGGAGCCGTCCGAAAACCTCGCAAGGATTGTCGGTAGTGGCGTCGCACTCTTTCTCGGGGATGCAGAAATCGTAAACGGGGATGAGCATCTGCACGTTGCGGATCAACTGCACAATGGTGAAAAGGCCGAGGGTAACGAGGGCAATCTTACTGCAATGTGAATTATCGGTAGCAATCTCTCCGCCGATGCGCTCGGCAACGCAGCTCGGGATAAGACACACGTCGTAGTTTCCGCGAAGCTCGCAGATACGCGAGCCGAGGGTAACGGGGTCGACACATTCAACAACGCATCTAGGCAGGTTGTTGAGAGGTGTGGTCTGGCATCCGCCGCCGACATCGCAGTCAGGCTTATTGGAAAAGGTTCTTACCTTTCCCTCACTGCCGTACAGAATGACCTTCTTCTGAAATGCGGTGATGCCCTCAATGGTAGTGGGAAGGGTGTTTATCGCCGTGTAGACATCGTATTTTACGGCAAAGTAAAAGGTCAGGTCGCAGGAATAGAAGCCGCGGTTAAGATGCACGGGTTCCACATCGATAAAAACATTTATGACCTCGGAGCCACGGCAACGAACGTTCACTGCCTGCTCGATAAGTTCCTGACCTGCAGGTGAGAAATACACCCTCAGATCCTCAAGACAGTCCCGATCACAGCAAGAATCATAGACTCGGCTGCCATCGATACAAACGGCTTCTCTGAAATCGCCCGATGCGACAGTAGAGCCTCTTTGTACTGCCATACAATCATCCTCCTATGTTAGTATTATGAAGCCAAACTTCACTAACATAGTATGAGAAAATGCATTTGCTGTGAACTCAATGCTAAAAAAAGTTAGATTTTCTCCAGTTTTGCAAAATTGGACATGACCCGTTTGGTGCCGACCTTGTCAAAGGCGATTTCGAGCATAACATCGTTGCCCATCTTTACAGCCGACACGATGAGACCGTCACCAAAGGCCTTGTGCCGCACCATTTCGCCCACTCGGTATCCCTGAGAGGCGGTGCTTTCGGCCGGTTTGCGTACGGTGTTGCCACCTATGTTCGACCTTTTCTGTGACGGCGCATCGGCAAAGCCGCCGCTTCGATGAGAGTAGCCGTTTTGATGGGTGTCACTATATCCGCCGAATGCGGCAAAGGAATTGCGGTTGAAAGTGGAACGTTTCCTTTCAATCAAATGGTCGGGTATCTCGCCAAGAAACCTCGATTCACGGGAACGCTCGGTGCGTCCGAAAAGCATACGGGTGGATGCGTTGGATATGTAAAGGCGGTTTTTCGCCCTTGTAATTCCAACGTAGGCAAGGCGACGTTCCTCCTCCATATCCTCGGCAGAGCCGTATATGGATTGGTTTCCGGGGAATATTCCCTCCTCCACGCCAACAAGGAAAACGACGGGGAACTCAAGTCCCTTTGCGGTATGCATTGTCATCATCCACACGCGGTCGGCTTCGTCATCCTCGCGGTCCATATCGGTGATAAGTGCAATCTCCTGCAAGAAGCCCGACAGGGTGGCTCCCTCGTTTTCTCGCTCATAAGAAAGAACAGATGAAGCAAACTCATTGACGTTGTCGACGCGGTCTCTTTCGGCATCGCCAAGCAGTTCGAGGGCGGTAAGATATCCCGTATCCCGCATTACCGTTTCAAAGAGATCGTGAAGCTCCGCTTCCTCGCTCAGTTCGGCAAGACGGTCGATCATCTGTGCAAACTCCGTCAGCTTCTTTGCGTTACGTCCCAAGGCGGCATATTGGTCGGCCTCGCGCGCTACATCGAGCATAGAGACCCCGTTTTCGTCCGACAGTCTCGCAAGCATCGCGACGGTGGTGTCACCGATACCGCGCTTTGGCTCGTTGATAATACGTGTCAGCGCAACCGAATCGGAGGGGTTGTTGATAAGATTAAGGTATGCGAGCACGTCGCGTATCTCCTTGCGGTCAAAGAACTTCAGGCCGCCGACGACCCTGTAAGGCATACCCGAGCGAGCCAAAACATTTTCAATCGCGTTTGACTGCGCGTTCATACGGTACAAGATCGCGTGGTCGCTCGCCTTCATTCCGTTGGCGATATTTTCGTGAATTATATCCGATACGAACCTTGCCTCGTCCGACTCATCAGAGGCGGTGTACCATATGA
>JAZTZA010000047.1:0-2664 GCA_045637185.1 Acutalibacteraceae bacterium | reverse complement strand
GGTCTCTACGACCGCGCACTCGGCATAATGTATATGCTCGGCGTGTGGGATTCGCTGGACAAGTTTGATGCCAACAAATAATGGGAGGTAAAAGTTTATGATAAATCTTCCGCTTAATATCGATTTTTCGGGCAAGGTGGTAGTCGTCACAGGCGCAGGCGGTCTTATCTGCGGCGCTATGGCACGCGCCTTTGCACAGTCGGGCGCCAAGGTTGCCGCCCTTGACCTTAACGAAGAGGCTGTAAAAAAGCTTGCCGACGAGCTTAAAGCCGAGGGCTTTATCTGTGAGGGATATAAGGCCAACGTTCTTGAGCCTGAGTCGCTCGAAGAGGTGCACAAGGCTGTCCTTGCCGACCTCGGAGAATGTGATATCCTCGTCAACGGCGCAGGCGGAAACAACCCCAGAGCCACCACCGACAACGAGTACCACCACGAAGCCAAGGAGGGCGGCAAATCCTTCTTTGACCTCGATGCATCGGGTGTCGACTTCGTCTTCAAGCTCAATTTTCAGGGCACTTTGATTCCTACTCAGGTCTTTGCCAAGGATATGGTCGCCAAGAAAAAGGGCAACATTCTCAATGTTTCCTCGATGAATGCCTACACCCCCTTGACAAAGATACCCGCCTATTCCGCCGCAAAGGCCGGAATTTCCAACTTTACCCAGTGGCTTGCGACCCATTTTGCAGGCACGGGTATCCGTTGCAACGCCATCGCCCCTGGATTTCTTGTTTCCGCGCAGAACAGAGCCCTCCTCTTCAAAGAGGACGGCACCCCCACTGCAAGAAGCGCAAAGATACTCAAGGGCACGCCGATGGACCGATTTGTTGACGCAGACGAGCTGCTCGGAGGAACCCTTTTCCTCTGTGACGACCGCTCTGCCTCTGCAATTACAGGTGTTGTTTTACCGATAGACTGCGGATTTGCAGCATATTCGGGTGTTTAATTAAGGAGGAAAACCTATGGAAAAATGTATACCCGTCGTCGTCATCAAGGAGATGTCTCAGACCGATAAGATCCTGACCGCCTTGAAGAATGTCGGCATCAACTGTGCCGAGATAACCTTCCGCACCGCCTGTGCGGCTGAGGCTATCGAGTATGCCTGCAAGAACTATCCCGAAATGAGCATCGGCGCAGGCACCGTCATCAACGCCGAGCAGTGCAACGCCGCCCTTGAGGCAGGCGCGCAGTTCATCGTTTCCCCCGGCCTGTCGGTAGCGGTCGCCAATATCTGCAAGGAAAAGGGTGTCCCCTACTACCCCGGTTGCGTCACCCCCACCGAGATAATGCAGGCACTTGAGCTTGGCATCACCACCGTCAAGTTCTTCCCTGCCAACATCTACGGCGGACTGGCCGCTCTTAAGGCACTTTCCGCACCCTTCCCGCAGGTCAAATTCATTCCCACAGGCGGCGTTGACAGAAGCAACATCGACGAGTTCTTCGCCTTCGATAAGATCGAGGCGGTCGGTGGAAGCTTTTTCGTTAAAGAAGCACTTGATAAAATGGAGGAGAAATAAATGGCTAAGATTGTTACCTTCGGCGAATTGATGTTAAGACTTGCCCCCAACGGATATTACAGATTCTTTCAGAACGATCAGATGCAGGCTACCTTCGGAGGCGGCGAAGCCAACGTTGCAGTAAGCCTTGCCAACTACGGTATGGACAGCGTCTACGTTACCAAGCTGCCCAAGCACGCCATCGGTCAGGCGGCCGTCGACTCCCTGCGTTACTTCGGCGTCGACACCTCCAAGATCGTAAGAGGCGGCGAGCGCGTCGGTATCTACTATCTTGAAAAGGGCGCATCCCAGCGCGGTTCGGTCTGCATCTATGACCGCAAGTATTCGGCCATTCAGCAGGCAACCGTTTCCGACTTCGATTGGGACAGCATCTTTGAGGGTGCCGACTGGTTCCATTTCACAGGCATCACTCCCGCTCTGGGCGAGAACGTTGTCGAGATATGCAAGGAGGCCTGCATCGCCGCTAAAGAGCGCGGCATCACCGTCTCCTGCGACCTCAACTATCGCGGCAAGCTCTGGACAAGAGAAGAGGCCAACAAGGCGATGACCGAGCTTTGCAAGTACGTCGACGTTTGCATCTCCAACGAGGAGGATGCTAAGGACGTCTTCGGCATTGAGGCTGAGGGCACCGATATCTACGGCGGCAAGCTCAACCACGACGGTTACACGTCGGCGGCGGAACAGCTTGCTGACAAGTTTGGTTTTGGGAAGGTCGCTATTACGTTGCGTTCTTCCATCTCTGCCAGCGACAACGATTGGGCGGGCATGCTGTATGATGGCGAGAACTACTGCTTCTCCAAGTCCTACCACCTGCACATTGTTGACCGCGTGGGCGGCGGTGACTCCTTCGGCGGCGGCTTGATCTATGCGTTGCTGAACGGCAAGTCCACGCAGGAAGCCATCGAGTTTGCTGTGGCGGCTTCGGCGCTGAAGCATTCCATCGAAGGCGACTACAATCGCGTCGGCGTTGCCGAGGTGGAAAAGCTCGCCGGTGGCGACGGCTCCGGTCGTGTCCAGCGCTAATCTGTAGATAAAGCATAACACACCGCGTGGAATCTTCCGCGCGGTGTTTTATTGCCAAAAGTCAGGATTTCCCGTTGCAATTTTCTCGGGCTTGTTGTATAGTAATGAAGGACTTACAGAACATAGG
>JAZTZA010000046.1:0-4702 GCA_045637185.1 Acutalibacteraceae bacterium | reverse complement strand
ATTCCTGACGATCAGGTCAAGGCTGCTATCAATGCAGGTATCCGCAAGATGAACATCGGTACCGATGTTTGCTGCGCCTTCGCTGAGGGCACCCTTAATTCCCTGAACGATCCTTCACGCAGCCTCGCAGTCGACCTGTTTATGAAGCCTGCCATTCAGTCGGTCAAGGAGCTTGCTCTTGACAAGATCAAGCTTGTCGGCGCAGACGGAAAGGCTCAGTAATTATGAGTAAGGTCGTAGGAATCGGCGCGTGTGTTATGGACACGCTCATCAATGTGCCGAATTATCCGACGGAAGACACCAAGCTCCGTGCGACCAACAGTAAGCCCGCCGGCGGCGGTCCTGTTGCTACAGGTATCGTCGCCGTCAGCAAGCTGGGTGTTGATGCGGAATACATTGGCGTTTTGTCTGACGATAACGGCGGTCAGTTTTTGCTCAACGACTTTAAGAAATACGGCGTTGGCGTTGACAATGTCGTTGTTAAATCAGGATACCGCTCCTTCACATCGGTCATTTGGCTGAGCGCCGCTACCACCAGCCGCACCTGTGTTTTTGATAAAGGCAACCTCCCTGCCCTCGTTCTTAACGATGCTCAAAAAGAGGCTATTAAAAACGCAAAACTTCTGATGGTCGACGGTAATGAGATGGACGCCGCCGTTGAAGCCGCAAAGTTTGCTCGCGAAAACGGTGTAAAGGTGCTCTACGACTGCGGCGGACTCTATGAAGGAGTCGAGCGTCTGCTTGAGCACACCGACATTATGATCCCGTCTGAAGAGTTTTCTCTCGGTCATACCGGTGCTCAAACCGCTGAGGAGGCCGCAAGGAAGCTGTTCGAAATGTACAGCCCCGAGGTTGTCGTCATTACCCAAGGAAAGCGCGGAGGTCTGCTCTATGACGGCAAGACTGCTGTTTCCTATCCGATTTATCCCGCTGTTGTCGTAGACTCCAACGGATCGGGTGACGTTTTCCACGGCGCCTTTGCCTCGGCAGTTGTAAGAGGCTTCGATTATGAAACCTGCTGTCATTTTTCCAGCGCGGTTTCTGCAATTAAATGTACCGGTGTCGGCGCACGCGAAAGCGTTCCCGATTTTGACACCGTAAAGGCTTATTTAAAGGAGAATGGTTATGAGTTATAAGAGACATTGGGATTACACCAAGGAAGGACTTGTTAAGGTTTTTGAGACCCACAACAGTGCCTGTCATCTGATGGAAGCATACGGTCTTATGCTCAAGGCCGGTAACGAGTACACTGGAAACACCGAGGGATTTGAGTACGGAGTAACCATCCTTACTGGCAGCTGCGACATCATCGGTAAGGATTTCAGCTTCTGCAACATCGGCAAGCGCAACAGCGTGTTTGAGAATTGCGGCACCGTTGTTTACATTCCCAAGGACACCGACTTCACCGTTAAGGCTGTCAGCGATGTAAGAATCGTTATTACCGCCTGCCCTGCCGAAGAGTATTTCGACGCATATATCGTCAACCCCGAGGATGCTATCATCAAGACCTTTGGTAAGCCCGGCTTCGAGCGCGAAGTTCATTTTATGATGGATGAGCGCTTCGCAGGTAACCGTGTTTACATTGGCGAAAACTACATCAAGGGTAACGAGTGGACCGGATTCCCCGGACACAAGCACGATGAAAATGCTCCCAACGAGGCTTTTGCTGAGGAGATCTATTATTTTGAGTTCGATAAGGAGACCGGTTACGGCATTCAGCAGGTCTATACCGCCGATCGTATGATCGATGAGGCCTACACCACCAGAAACGGTGACTTTGTCGAAATTCCGAAGGGATATCATCCCGGCACTGTCGCTCCCGGTTACACCGGATATCTGCTTTGGCTGATGAGCTGCGACAAGCGCGGTCTTATCAGCACTGCTGATCCTGAACAGGTTTGGCAGAATAAGTAATTTTTACGGCATAACTTCAAGCCGCCTCCTGTCAACAGGCGGCGGCTTATTTGTCCAAACAACTAAATTTGAAAGTAACAGGCTTTACGCTGATTTTAATAAACAACCGACTCTGAACGGAGGAAAATTATGAAATACCTACTTGGAATAGACTTTGGCGGCGGTGCTTCTAAGGCTACTCTTCTCTCCACCGATGGCGTTGTCGTTGCAACCAACTCTGTCGAGTACCCCTCATATTATCCGCAGGCCGGATGGGTCGAGCAGAACCCTAACGATTGGTATCTTGCCACAAAAGAAAACATTGCTACCCTTCTTCGAACAAGCAAGATAAATCCTGCCGACATTTTGGCTCTCTCCTTTGATGCCGCAACACATACTGCTGTCCTTCTTGATAACGACTTCAACGTTGTCCGTCCCTCTATCTACTGGTCGGACAGTCGCTCCACTAAGGAAAGCAACTGGCTGCGCGAAAACAAGCGCGATCTTGTTCTCTCGCAGGCATTACATTCCCCCGACACTATCTGGACCCTGCCGCAACTTATGTGGCTGAGGGACAATGAGCCTCAGGTGTGGAGCAAGGTCGAGCGCATCCTATTCCCGAAGGATTATGTCCGTTATCTCTTTACCGGAGTTTACTGCACCGACTACATTGAGGCTGAAGGCAGTATGATGTTCGACTACAACACTCTTAAGTGGTCGGATGAGCTTTGCTGCATGCTCGGCTTTGATGTGGCTAAGCTTCCTCCTGTTGTTTCTCCCTCCGAGATAATCGGAACTGTTACCGCTAAAGACGCAGCCGATACCGGACTTGCAGAAGGAACCAAGGTCGTCTGCGGTACTACCGACACGGCTATGGAGGTCTTTGCCTCCGGTGCTGTCAGAAAGGGCAACTGCTCGGTGAAGCTTGCAACTGCGGGTCGTATCTGCGTGGTAACCGACCGCGCATTCCCCGACAGAGATATCATCAACTATTCCCACGTTGTTGACGGACTATGGTACCCCGGTACCGCTACAAAGGCTTGTGCCTCCTCTTACCGTTGGTACAGAGACACCTTCGGCGGCTCTTACAAAGAACTTGATGGCGGTGCGGCTGAGGTCCCCGTTGGCTGCAACGGACTTATCTATCATCCATACATCAACGGCGAATTGACCCCCTACGCCGATCCCCTTCTCTGCGGTTCCTTCACAGGAATCAGAACAAATCATACCAAAGGTCATTTCTCTCGTGCCGTTATGGAAGGCGTTGCAATGAGCCTTATCGACTCAATCGAAGTCATCAATCGCCTCGGCATTCAGCACGACGATTCTGCCGCAATTATCGGCGGTGGTGCATACAGTCCTCTGTGGCGTCAGATTGTCTCCGATGCGCTCGGTATGGAGTTCCACCTCAAAGAATGCAGCGACTCCTCCTTTGGTACTGCGATGCTCGCAGGCGTTGCGATCGGTGCATTTGATTCCTTTGAGGGCGTAATTGAAAAGTGCTCCAAGACCATTTCGGTCACGACTCCTAATCCCGAAAACACCGCTAAGTATGCTGAACTCTTCAAAACCTACAAGGCTATTCACGATGCCTTGGCGCCCATCTATCACAATCGATGAGCGGGGTAAGAACGGTCGTTTGTGTTAAAGAGGTTCAGGGCGAACTGAATCCCTTTGACGCCTGCGCGGTGGAATGTGCTCTTCAGCTTTCAGATGACGTTACGGTGGTTTCTATGGGCAGAATGTCGGCGAAGGATATTTTGCTACGCCTGACCCGACTCGGATGCAAGGCTATACTGCTCTCTGACTCAGCCTTTGCAGGTGCGGATACTCTTGCGACGTCATATGCATTGAGCTTGCTCATCAAAAAGCTTGACCCCGAACTTGTCATTTGCGGCCGCCAGTCGATAGACGGTGATACCGCACAAACGGGCCCTGCCCTTGCGACCACGTTAGGACTTCCCTTTGCGGCTAATGTTATGTCGATGTCCCTTGAAGGTCAGACCCTTCACACAACGACCCGTACGGGAGACAAAAAGCTTACTCTTCCTGCTTTGGTTACCGTTGAACGTATCAACAACCTTCGTTTTCCTAAGCTGACATCCAAGCTCGGCGAGGTTCAGGTGCTTAACGCCGACGATATCGGCGCCGACAGGTCGCGTTGCGGACTGACAGGCTCCCCTACCCGCGTTATGAAGACCTTTGAAAGTGCAGTCGGAAAGCGCAAATGTCAGTTCATTACCAAGGAAGAAATGCTCAGTCTCTTGGAAACAGCGAAGGACACAAAACGCTCTACCTTTGAGGTCAAGCAATCCGAAACCAAGCTTCCGCTTGTATGGTGCGTTGGAAACGAGGTCGAAGCATCCGCAAGGCAAATTGCCGACAATGTTAAAGTAGTTGAGCGTGATGAGCCTGAAAGAATTGCCGCATTGATCAAGGCAGAAAAGCCCGATTTCGTCCTGTGGCCTGCTGACCTTTGGGGTCGCAGTGCCGCTCCTGTTGTTCAGGCTATACTGTCGACGGGATTGTGCGCCGACTGTACCGCTCTTGAGACCGACGGCAAGGATCTGTTTATGTACCGCCCTGCCTTTAGCGGCACCCTTACTGCAAAGATCAGGTGCACCACGAAACCCGTTATGGCAACCGTTCGGATTGCCGACGATTCGGACAGCGATATCATTATCGGTTGCGGAAAAGGTGCGGTAGACCATCTTGACTCCGTAAGGCAATTTGCCGATAAAATTTCGGCACAAAAAGCCGCATCACGCGGCTTGGTGGATGCAGGTAAGTCGGATCGTAGCCATGTCGT
>JAZTZA010000045.1:0-3299 GCA_045637185.1 Acutalibacteraceae bacterium | reverse complement strand
CCACCACGCAGAGCCGTGCTGGATCTTGCCTGCGACCTCACAGCCCTGAAAACAGCCGATGATAGTGCCAAGCAGTTCGTTGTCCTGCGGATTGAGGGAGTAAAGGATCGTCTTGGGCAAGGCATTGTCGACCGCAAGTGCATTTAGCAGGCCTGTAATCTGCTCGCCGCAATTTCGGGTTGAGATACAGTCAAAACCGGTGTCGGCGCCGAGCCGCTCAAACATATTGGTGTTGGTGTTGCGCTGTGCGCCGTAATGAAGCTGCATAACGATGCCACGCTTGGCATATTCGCGTCCCAAATGAAGCAGTATCGCCGTCTTGTACTTATCGGCATCCTCCTGTGACACAGTCTGACCCGACATAGCGCAGGCGAATATTGCCTCCACCTCGGCATCGGTTGCGGGAGAATAGACGACGTAGTCAAGGCCGTGGTCGGTGGCGCGGCAACCAAGCTCACAGAAATAGTCAAGGCGGTTGGTGAGAGCTCGCTTGACATCATCAGCGGTTTTGATATCGATGCCTGCAGCGGCAGAAAGCTTGCCGATATACTCAGCAAAGCCCGCCTTCTCAATGTTAACCGCTTTGTCGGGACGGAAGGACGGTGCGACCACCACATCAAAATCCTTGTCCTCCAAGAGCTTCTTATGCCACTCAAGCGAGTCAATGGGACCATCGGTGGTACCGATCATCTTGACATTCGACTTTTTAATGATGCTCCTGACCGACATACCGTCTTCACTGAGTTTCTTGTTGCAAAGGGCGTAGACCTCGTCGGCGGTCTCCTCATTGAGAACTCCGTTGTAGCCGAAATATTTCTTCAACTCAAGGTGTGTCCAATGATACATCGGATTGCCGATAGCCTTCGACAGCATAGCCGCAAAGTGCCTGAACTTGACGATGGGCTCGGCATCCCCCGTTATCTCATCCTCGTTGATGCCGTTGCTTCTTATCAGGCGCCATTTATAATGGTCGCCGCCAAGCCATATCTGAGTTATATCCTCAAATTTGCGATCCTCATAGATCTCCTGCGGATTGATATGGCAATGGTAATCAATAATAGGCATCTGAGCGGCGTAGTTGTGATAGAGCTTTCTTGCGGTTTTGGTCTTCAGCAAAAAATCTTCCGTCATAAATCTCATAGTCACTTCTCCTTAAGTTGTTTCTTCTTTCTAAAGAACACTAAGGCAAAGAGCTTACGGAAGTTTCCTCCCACAAGGCCCTTTGCCGTTAAAGTTCAATTAAAGCTCGGTAAGTATCTCGGAGATAAGAACAGGTCTGTGCTCCTTGATGGAAATGTTGGCCGCGGCGCCGATGATGATAGAGTTTGCACCTGCACGGGTACCTGCAGAATGTCCGAGCGGATCAGAGTCGTTACCGATGAACAGGTTCTTTCTCAGCTTTGAGTCTCCGCCGTAATGGGAATCCTTGGGATCCTTGCCAACGGTGTATTCGGTAACGCTGTTATTCAAATCATACACCTTAATGGACTCATTTGTCAACTTCGCAATTCCCGATTCGGGCATATATGCCTCCAGTCTGCCCTTGCTACCGTTGATGGACATCCTCCAACCCTCGTAAGCGCAGGTTGCATTAAGGCTGTAGGAGAGCAGAGCGCCGCCGTTGTAACGGACGTTTGCGGTCATAGTGTCGTAGATGTTGATGTCATCGGCATAGACACAGCCGTCCTTATAGTATCCGTCGTACTTCTCGTTGTTAGCATAAAGCTCAACTTCGCCCTGCGGCAGCTTGTAGTAGAATTCACACTTATCGGCGTGCTCGCAGTTTCTGCAGTTCTCGCCCTTGATGCCGTTTGCATATTTTTCGGAGCCGACCCTGCCGTAACGCTTCAGGTCGCCGAACGCGAATACCTCAACCGGCTCCTGATCGATCCACCAGTTGATAAGGTCGAAGTGGTGGGTCGCCTTGTGGACGAAGAGTCCGCCGCTCTTCTCAATGCGAGCGTTCCAACGGCGGAAGTAGCTGGTTCCGTGGGCCAGAATATCCATATTGCGATCGAGCATCCACTCAAAATGAACGCTGAACACATCGCCAACGGCTCCGGTCTTGACCAATTCTTTGATCTTGGTCATAAAGGGAGCATATCTGTAATTGAAGGTTACGGTTACCTTGTGGCCGGTCTCCTTCTCTGCCTTGAGTATTGCGTTACAACGCTCGGGGTCGATGGTCATCGGCTTCTCGGTGATGACATCACAGCCCATTTCAAGCGCCTTGATTATGTAATCGCTGTGGAAAACGTCGACGGTTGTAACCAAAACGTAATCCGGCTTAGTCTCCTTAATCATAGTCTCAAAATCATCGAACACCTTAATGTTGAACTTATCGCCCAAATACTGTGCTCTGCCGATATTTATATCATAAATACCCGCAAGTTCACAATAATCGCTGAGCTCTGTGCTCATAGGCTTAATAAACATATAGGCCGCTCTTGAGCTTGCGCCCGCAAATACATACTTTTTCTTCATGATTTATTCTCCTCCGCTTTTGTTTTGTCAGGGGCTCTTCCTCTGACCTGAACTATATTATATAAGCCTGCTTTTCAGGCCAATGATAACCATAATAAGTATTATGTCTTGGTCTGTTGCCGGTTTTGTTTGCGATATTCTTTGGGCGGGGCACCCATCATACCCTTGAATATCATACCGAAATGGCTCAGGCTGTCGTAACCGATCTCGTAGGCTATCTCCGATATCGACATATCGGTCTCGACCAAAAGCTGAGTCGCCTTCTTGACCCTCAGCGTATTGATATACTCCTTGAGGTTGATGCCGAGCACCTTATGGAACACCCTTGTGAAATTCGACTTGCTCATAAAGCTCTTCTTGGCACATTCCTCAAGCGTTATCTTTTTATTATAGTTGGCCGTGATGTAGTCAAGCGCCGCCTGAAGCCGAACGTCATTCTTCATCTGTATCTTTTCCGCCTGAGTCCTGTTCTTTTCAAAGGACATATTCAGCATAATTCTTTCCAGATGGTTCCTGATAGAGTTTTGATGAAGTTCAGACTGGTTCTTGGTCTCCGCGTCTATGCATTTGACGATTCTGATTATCTCTTCAAAGGATTCCTCGGTCAGCGAGATAACACCCTTTTTGAACAACTGCTTTATGCCCGAGTTGTACTTGAGCAACTTTGACATAAAGGCGGCCTCTACATAGACCGCGTAACGCTCATAGGCAATATTTTTTGACGGTATCGCCTTGTGCGGCTCGTTGGGCTTGATAAGTATCGCGTTTGCAGGGTTAAGTATAAGTATCTTGTCGTTGAAGAAATACTTCCTCTG
>JAZTZA010000044.1:0-3406 GCA_045637185.1 Acutalibacteraceae bacterium | reverse complement strand
GCCGAAAATGGTCATCGCGGATGGCCCACATCGGTGCTTGCCTTGGTTCCCACACCCGAAAATGTCCTCAAGGCATTGGAAACAGGCCCCTACGGTCGTTGCGTCTACCGTTGCGACAACAACGTTGTCGATCATCAGGTGGTCAATATGGATCTCGAGGATGGGGTCACCTGCCAGTTTACGATGACCGCCTTTACCGCAGGCGGCGGAAGAGAGACACGGATTATGGGCACCCACGGAGAGATAATCGCCAAGGAACGCGAGATACTTGTGATGCCCTTCGGAAAGGAAGCCTACACCATCGACGTCACCAAGTTGACTGATGATTTCAGTGGTCACGGTGGCGGAGACGTGCGAATGATCGAGGAATTCCTTGACATCGTCAGCGGTCGTGCCGAGTCAAGCGCGAGAACCACCTCGCTTGAGGACTCGGTTGAGAGCCATTTTGTGTGTCTTGCCGCAGAGCGTTCACGAGTCGAAAACGGCTGTAACGTTACCCTTGCAGAAATGGGATTCGAACTCGGATAAAGTTGAAAAAAAGCACTGAGAAAGGTCTTGCTTTTCTCAGTGCTTTTTGTTGTGCTTCTTACAGTATGCTTTGTAAAAAGTGCTTGGTGCGCTCGTTTTTGGGGCTGCCGAAGACCTCTTCGGGCTTGCCCTCCTCAACGATGACGCCCTCATCCATAAAGATGACGCGGTCGGAAACATCTCTGGCAAAGGCCATTTCGTGAGTGACGATTATCATTGTGGTACGCTGCTCGGCAAGCTCGCGTATGACCTTGAGTACCTCGCCCGTCAGCTCGGGGTCAAGTGCCGAGGTCGGCTCGTCGAAGCAGAGGATGTCGGGCTTCATAGCGAGTGCACGCGCGATAGCGACGCGTTGCTGCTGTCCGCCCGAAAGCTGATGGGGATAGTTGTTCATTCGATCCTTCAGCCCCATCTTTTCAAGCGACGCCTTGCCCTCTTCGATTATCTCCTCGCGCTCAACGCCAAGCTTATTCTTCTTGTTCATCAAAAGTCGCGCAAGGGTGACGTTCTCAAGGGCTGTGTACTGGGGGAAGAGGTTGAAGGACTGGAATACCAATCCGAAGTGAAGCCTGTTCTTGCGGATTTGTTCGTCGGAGGCGGTAGCCTTCTGACCTCCGTCGAAGAGCACCTTGTCGCCCACCGTTATGACTCCGTCACTCGGTACCTCAAGGAAGTTGAGACAACGCAAAAGGGTGGTCTTTCCGCTTCCCGATGAGCCGATGATGGAGAGGGTCTCGCCCTCTTCAAGTGAAAAGCTGATATCCTTGAGCACGCAGGTGGAGCCGAAATATTTTTCAATGTGTTTTACATCAAGAATGGACATATCGGCACCTCCTTACCTGAAATAGTCAAGCCTGCGCTCGATATAGCCGAAGAGCAGTGACAGCAGGCCGACGAAAAGCAGATAAAACACGCCTGTGTAGAAAAGGGGCCAGGTGATACCTGCCGATTTCATAAAGGCCTGACCTGCCATAGTCAGCTCAGCGATGGCGATAATGCGTGCAAGCGAGGTGTCCTTGACCAGCGTGATTATCTCGTTGGACATCGGCGGAACGATGCGCTTTATCATCTGGAGCAGGGTGATCTTGAAGAAGATCTGGCTCTTGGTCATACCGAGAACTTCGCCTGCCTCGCGCTGACCGACCGGCACACCCTGAATTCCGCCCCTGTATATGACCGAGAAGTAGCAGGAATAGTTGAGCACAAAGGCAACAACGCAGGCAATCATTCTGCCTTCGCCGCCCCAAATGTTATTGCCGAGCCACAGACCCGGTCCGTAATAGATAATTATAAGCTGAAGCATCAGGGGCGTGCCGCGGATTATCCACACAAGAGTGTTGCACAGCCATCTGACAGCCTTGAGCTTGCACATCAGCCCGAAGGCTATTATCAATCCCAGCGGAAGCGAAAAGAGCAGGGTCAGCCCAAACAGCTTGACCGCCTCGCCCAAGCCTTCCAGCAGGGAAAGGGTAACCGTCCAAAACATAAGAGGTCTCCTTTTCAAAGAGAGTAAGAGCAATCAAAAGGCAGGGAGCGGTTGCCCTCTGCCTTTTGGAATTTAGGTTGGGGGAAAATTAGTCCTTAACGACGACTACCTGTGCGTTGTTGCAGTAGGGGTTGGTGCACTCCATAGCGGTCTTAACGGCGTCGCTCAGGGTCATACCGTTCCAGACGACGTCGATGCCCTTGCCGTCAAGCTCAAGAACCTTGTTGTCCCAGTCGATAACGACGAACTCGATCTCAACGTCCAGCTTTTCGGCGACGATGCGAGCCATATCGGCGTCAAAGCCGATCCACTTGCCGTCCTCGTCCTTATAGTCCATCGGAGCAAAATCGGTGATACCGACAACCAGCTTGCCCTTGCCCTTTATGTAAGCAACGTCGCCGTCGGCACTCTCGGTGTACTCGGCCTTGGGCATATCGATAAGGGCCTTCTGAACGCCGTACTTGGTGGCGATATCCTCAAGCTCGCCGTTTTCCTGAGTCTCGTAGAAGACGGCGTTGATGAACTGAGCGAGGTCACTGCCTTTGCGGCAGCCTGCGCCGTATTCCTCGGTGGTCAGCTTATCGGTGTACTTCAGGTCGGGATAGCTGGTGCCCTCGCCGATCATAGCGCCTGCCATAAGCAGATCGATAACTGCGGCATCAGAGGTGCCTGCGGCAACCTCCATAAGAGCGTCGGCCTGAGCCTGAACCGAGTTGACCGTCCAGCCCTTTTCAAGAGCGACAGCCTCACCTGCGGAGCCTGCCTCAACGGCGTAAACCTTGCCCTTTTCACCCTTGCAGGCGGCGAAGCAGCCAACCATCAGGACGACGGCGAGAAGAAGGGATAAAATTCTGCGGATCTTCATAAAAAACATCTCCTAAACTTTAGTCTTTTAGCATTGTAGCACGCTAAAGTGGATATGTCAAGACTTAATCGCAATATACAATGTAAAAAACCGCCCTCGAAAAAGAGGGCGGTAAAGAAAACTGTAAATTACTGAGCGTCCTTAGCGAGCAGGGCCTTGATCTTGTCGATGGGGGCGAGCAGACCGCTCATAGAAGCGTCGTGGTTGAGGGTGTCGATGATGAGGGCGATGTACTTGGACATATCGACACGGCAGTACCAGGGCTTAGTCAGGAGCTCGGGCTCAGCGTAAACGAGGTTGGTGGTGAAGACCTTGTCTATGTAGCCTGCCTCGTAGGCCTTGTCGAAGTTCTCGAAGCCTTCAACGAAGAGACCGAAGGAAGCAAAGACGAAGATGCGGCGAGCGTTACGCTCCTTGAGCTTCTTGCCGATGTCGAGCACCGAGTCACCCGAGGAGATCATATCGTCGACGATAATAACATCCTTGCCCGAGATATCGTTGCCGAGGTACTCGTGAGCCTCGATAGG
>JAZTZA010000043.1:0-2384 GCA_045637185.1 Acutalibacteraceae bacterium | reverse complement strand
TAAAGGTTAATGCAATAAGCCAACCGGTATATGATAATTTGAACGCCAAATGCGGTACAATTCGAAGAATGTTGATTGCATCTATCACTACAGCCAAGAAAAATTAGGTTAGCAAGCCTACTTGATTTCTGAAAGGAGATGTATCATGTGAAAGAATTAATTAAATTTTTAGATATTCTTGAAGAAAAGAAAATATATTATAAGTTAAACAAAGTCAGAGATGCAATTATGGTTGAAATCGCTGTTCCGGGAGAACGATGGGAAGTTGAGTTTTTTCAAAACGGCGATATCGTCGTTGAAAAATTTATTAGTAAAAGCAAGATTTATGACAAATCAGAGCTTGAGTTCTTGTTTGAGAACTTTGGTGATTAAAGATACATCTGGATTTACTACGAATTATATAATGTTTTCACACGAGGTGATTTTATGGCAAAGGTAAAAAAAGGCCGCATACATCTGCTTGATGAAATACGCGGCTTTGCTATAGTGTGTATGGTGTTTTTCCACGCCTTCTACACTATGACGTATATGTTCGGTATTCCCATCGGGCAGAAGCTATACAACTTCTTCCTTCCCGTCAGCATCTGGTTTGCGGGGCTGTTCATTGTTATCTCAGGCATCAGCTGCCGCCTGTCACATTCCAACGCAAAGCGCGGTGCAAAGCTGTTCGGCATCGCCGTCGGCTTGTCGTTGGTGATGTGGGTGCTTGATTACAAGCTGGGAATGGACGGTTCTATGATATGGTTCGGCATCCTGCATCTGCTGTCGGTGTGTATGTTGCTCTACGCCCTGCTCCACCGCCCGCTTGAAAAGGTGCATCCGCTGATTGCAGTACCCCTGCTTGCCCTGCTCTTCGCAGTAACCTATCATATGCCCGACGGGTATCTGCAATTCGTAAATCACACCGTTCTCCTGCCCGAGTGGCTGACGGGTTGCAAGTTCCTCTTCCCCTTCGGAATCGTTCACCCCGACTTCTACTCCGCCGACTACTATCCCATCTTCCCGTGGGTATTCCTCTTCCTCATCGGCGCATCAATCGGCCGTTGGTTCAAGGGCGGAAACCTGCCTGAGTTTTTCTACAACGAGCATTTCAGACCCCTCGCCTACTGCGGCAGGCACACTCTTATAATCTATCTTGCGCATCAGCCGATCATCTACGGCGTGCTCTGGACCGTCTCCCTTATAATAGAAAAGCTTTGAGTGTGAAAACACAAGAAAAGAGCATCGGAACTTTCATTCCGATGCTCTTTTAATTTAGCTGAAATATTACTCGCCGTCCAGCTCGTCCTCGGTATCGAACTCGAACTGAAGCTTGGTGCCGCACTCGGGGCACTCAATCTCGCCCTCTTCGAGCATTTCCTCGTCGAGAGTGATGATCTCGTCACATTCGGGGCACTGAACCTCAAAGAACTCCTCGTCCTCGTCGTAGTAGTACTCGTCGTCATCCTCCTCGTCCTCGTAGAAATCCTCTTCGAGCTCGGCGAGGTCCTCGTCAACGGCGTCCAGCTGCTCGTGCAGTTCGGCACACTCGTCCTCAAGGTCGGATACGGTCAGCGCAAGGTCATCGATGATGTCGATAAGCGCGTTGATAAGCTTGGTGGTCTTGTCCTTGGAATCAAGCTCCATGCCCTCGGCAAGTCCCTTGATGTAGGAAGCCTTCTCAGTCAAAAGCATTATGAAATCCTCCTGTGTTCAGTAGTTTAATAAATTAGGCACGCTCCATATACTCGCCGGTACGGGTGTCGATACGGATAACGTCGCCCTCGTTGATGAAGAGGGGAACGCGGATCTCGGCACCGGTCTCAACGGTAGCGGGCTTGGTAGCGTTGGTGGCGGTGTCGCCCTTGACACCCGGCTCGGTAGCGGTGATGGCCAACTCAACGAATGTCGGAGGCTCAACGCCGAAGACCTTGCCCTTATAGGAAAGGACCTTGCAGATCATATTCTCCTTGACGAATTTGAATTTGTCGTCGAGCTCGGACTCGTTGATGGGAATGAGCTCATAGGACTCCTGATCCATAAAGTAGTATAACCCGCCGTCGCTGTAGGAATACTCCATCTCCTTGCGCTCAACAAAAGCGGTCGGATACTTGTCGTTGGGGTTGAAGGTCTTTTCGACCACGCTACCGGCAATAACGTTGCGGATCTTGGTGCGGACGAAGGCGGCACCCTTACCCGGCTTAACGTGCTGGAACTCAATAATCTGGTAGACGTTGCCGTCCATCTCGAAGGTAACGCCGTTACGAAAATCTCCTGCTGAAATCATCTTTTACTCCATTCTCCGACGGAAAGGCACACCGCCCGATCCCCCTCATCCGTCGGCACACAGGGGACCGCTCAACGCGGTAGAGCACCTTAAATTATCTCTGAATTTATTTTATTAC
>JAZTZA010000042.1:0-6504 GCA_045637185.1 Acutalibacteraceae bacterium | reverse complement strand
GTCCCACTCGGTCGGAAGCCTTGAAAATGCGCTCGAAGGAAGATGTCGTAGCAATCGCTCGCTCAAAAATAGGACAAGGCGGCTACGACATCCTGCACAACAACTGCGAGCACTTTGTCAACGAATGTGCCTTCGGCAAGGCAAGTTCATCCTTTTTGGACGACGTTCGCGAGAAAATTCGAAAGCAGCTAAAAAAATAAAACCCGAGCAAACGGGTTTTACTTTTATATTATGGTTATTATAAATCCGTCCTGCATCAAGCACCTTTTTTCAAGCTCAAGGGTATTGACGGCGAGCATATCCTTCGGGCCGCACTTCTTGAAATAGGCCTCCTTTGCCGTCCATACCTCAAAAAATCTCGAAAGGGTCTGCGGATCGGTGACCGTTTCGCACTCCTCCTGCGAGGTGGAGAAAACATACTCCTTTTCGCAGGGCAAGCAGACGTATTCTATGAGGGCTTTTCTGACCGGCCGTATCCTTTCAAGGTCTATGCCGACCTCTGAGGATGATACCGCGCAGGCCACCCCCTGCTCACAATGAGAAATGCTGACGAAAAGCCCGCTCCCCTTTAAGAAAGGCTTGCCGAAGCCGTCGGTCTCAAGCCGTGCGCCGACAGCATTTTCCACTTGTAACAGCTCGTCGACCAGCGCCGTTGCAAGCACAGAACGAAGCCTGTCGTCCCGATTTTTCATTCGGTCTATGTGGGCCTTGCGCGAGGCGGACAAGCCGCCGTATACCGCGTCGTACTGAGCCGATGAAAAGCCGTCAATACTTCTAAACAGCCAGTTCATAGTATTTCCTTTCATAAACTTTTTGCCCGTGGGCATACTGATAGGTGGTGAACATATATGTGGATATTCTTAAGTATAGTTTTATTTTTAGGCCTTGTTATCACGGCCATTTTACTGCTGCCCGTATATGTTATCGTAAAGGCCGACCAAAGCGGTGAATTGCAATTAAGATACAAAATTCTGCACAAGACCTTCGGCGAAGAGCCCGACCCAAACAATCCAATTGTCCGAACCCTCAAGAGCGCATCGGGTGTCTCGCGTCTTGAAAAGCAGAATATAAAGACCAACATTCAAAAGAATGACTTCATAAGCACCCTGCGCGAAAGTTTCAGTCTCATCGTCGACCTGTTAAGAGAGATCGTCGGACTTTTGAGATACTGCAAGATAAAGGTGCTGAAATTAAATATAATCTGCGCCGATGCCGATGCCGCCGATGCCGCTATGAGCTACGGCGAATGCTGTGCCGTGGTTTATCCCCTGCTGGGCTACCTTCATTCCTTCGTCGACGTCAAGCCGTCGGGTGAGGATGTCAGGATCCTGTGCGATTATGACGGCGACGAGGGCAGTTGGAGCTTCGAAACCGTTTTGACGGTGCGGGTATGGAGGGTAATTGTCGCGTTGTGGCGCACCGTGTTGGCCGAGTCAAAGCGTATGGCCGAGCAACAGGCGCAGGCCGATGCTAATTCGCATAAAAATCGAGGGTAAGCTTTATCAGCTTCTCTAATTCACCGCTCTCGCTTGCAAGCAGAGCGTGGGTGGCACCCTTGACCTCGATAAGTCGGCAGGATTTGCACTTGTCGGCAAACTCCCTTTGAGGCAGGTTGTTGACCGCTCTGTCGTTCTCGGCGCTGAAAAGCAGAATGGGGGTTTTTATACCCTTTATAAGCCTGTCTTTGAGAAGTCTTCTCCTGATCCTCAGGGAATTGTCCACCCAGCCGAATGACATCGGTGAGGACTGATATTTTTCGTTTTCCTTGCGCAGCTTTATGTTGTAATAAAAGCGCGCTTCGCTTGAGCCGTAGGACTCCTTGTACTTAATTTCAGGATCAAAATCGTTGGAGAGGAAAAACCTCTTTTTCGAGCCCAGAAATATCCGTCCCAGCCTTACGCTCACCCTTGCCAACGGGACAGGAACACTGTTGACTATCGGCTCGAAAAGGGGCGCCGAAAAGACGGCCTTCTCCACCCTGTCGCTATGCTCGGCAAGGTAGAGGGTGCACACCGCGCCGCCCATCGAATGAGAATATAAGTAGATCGGGATATTCTCGGTCGGCAGAACGATCTCTTCGATAAACTGCTCGAGATCGGCGGCATAGTCCTTAAAGTTGTCCACGTGAAGCAGGTGCTGTGATTTGGTCAATCGGCCCGACAGCCCGTGACAGCGCTGATCGTATATAAAGACGTTATAGCCCTGATTCATCAGGTAATAGATAAACTCATCGAACTTCCTTACGAACTCGCTCAGGCCGTGCACGATTACGATGTTGGCCTTAGGCTTCTCAACCAGATAGTACTCATAGTATATCTTCGTTTTATCAAAGGCATCGAATTCGCCGAAGTTCTTATACTCTTTAATTGCCTGCTCTACCTGCAGGATCCGGCTGTTAAAGCCTTCTTCTTCAATTATATCCAACGTGTAGCTCGGGCTAAAGCGCATAGCAAGTTCTCCTTTGATTAAACTTCTAAAAGACGGGTGATAATAATGGTATCAAAACGCTTCAAGCTGAAAAGGATACTGATGACCGTTATTATTACTCTCCTTATTATCTCAATATTAAATCTCGGCGCGACGAAAATAGTTTATGACAGTTTCTTCGCGCGATACGACTGCTCTGTAACCGACTATACCGATCCGCTTAAAAGTATGGTCAGTAAGCGGCAGGAAAAATCCTTCAAATCAGGCAAAAATACCCTTTGCGGATACTTATATGAGAGCAAGGCCGCCGATAAAAAGGATGCGCTCATCCTTTTAGCCTCGGGGCACAATGCCTGCTCCGACAGCTATCTTTGGCAGATAAAGGAACTGCTGGACTACGGGTGGTCGGTCTTTACCTTTGACACCACGGGCTGTTGCCGCTCCGAAGGAAAGAATGCCGTCGGCTTCTCACAGGAGCTTCTCGACCTCAAGGAAGCGCTGAACTATATTGAAAATCAGGACCGCTTCGGTTATAATAGCATTGCACTCCTTGGCCACAGTAGAGGCGGATATGCCGCCTGTTGCGCCCTGTCGTACGGGTACGACATCGATGCCGTCGTCTCGGTCAGCGGAGTAAACAGTGCTATGGAGGGGGTCATTGGCTCGGCGAGCAACTACGTCGGCGGGCTTTCCTACCTGAACTACGGCGGTTTATGGCTCTACCAATCGATGATATTCGGAAGCAAGACGGTAAATCTTAAGGCGAGCGACGTGCTCTCCACAACCGATGTGCCCGTCCTTGTCATACACGGTGCCGACGATGAAAAGGTGCCTGCCGATAAGTTTTCGGTCTATTCATACAAGGACTCAATCGACTCCGACAAGGTCGAATACCTGCTTCGATCGTCGCCCGAGGCCTGCGGGCACACCGATCTTCTCTTTGACGACGATTTAACGGCGAACGACGGGCTGATTGAAAAAATAAATGAATTTTTAGAAAAAGCACTAAAGTAGGGATGTTAATGAACGTAATCTTAATTCCGGCCTATGAGCCTGACCGACAGCTTGTAAAGCTTGTCGGCGAGCTGGTCGAAAACGACTTCAAAATAGTTGTGGTTGACGACGGAAGCGGCGAAAAATATGCCGAAATCTTCAACTCGATCAGAGACCGCGCTGACATCGTCACCCTTGACAAAAACTGCGGTAAGGGTGCCGCTCTGAAGGCCGGTATGCAATATATCAAGGACAATCTGCCCGACTGCACCGCCTTCATCACCTGCGACGCTGACGGTCAGCACAGGCCTGCCGACGTCGTCAGGGTCAGCGAGCTGCTCAACAAGGGGGAGAAGTTCGTCCTGACCGTAAGGCAACGCAAGGGCAAGATACCCTTCAGGTCGAGGTTCGGAAACGACCTATCAAAGTTTGTTTACACCCTGCTGACCAACCGCTATCTATCGGACAACCAGTCGGGTCTGCGCGGCTTTGACATATGCAACCTCGATTGGCTTATAAGGGTGGAGAAAAACAACTACGACTACGAAATGAACGTTCTCTACTATGCCGCAAAGATGGGGCTTAAGGTAACCACCCTTCCCATCGACGCCATCTACATAGAGAACAACGCGTCCTCTCATTTTAACCCCGTTAAAGACACCCTCAGGATATATAAAAGCCTCTTTTCCCTTGCAAAAGGAACCTTCATTTCTTTCATAGTGGCAGAAATACTCATCTTCGTTTCGGGCATCATTTTCGGAAACGGTTGCATAGACTTTGTTGTGCCGTCGGTTGGCGCCATCTCGCTTTTGCTGTGCATTCTGCTGAACAAGTACATATTTATGAAGCATATACGGCTTGGGGAATATCTTACGACGGTCGTTTATACCATTATAAACTATTTCGTCTACACGCTGATGTGTCTGGTTATAAGCCTGGCCTTCCCTGCTATTCCGCTTATACTCAACTTCAACATAGTCGTGGCTGTATGTATGCCGCTGAGATTCTTTATGCATCAGCTCATATTCATAGCGTCACTGACAAAAGAATAAAACGACAAAAGACAAACTTTTATGTTTGTCTTTGTTTTTTTATACGGTTTTGAGTGCGTCCTCCAGACGCGAGGCAAAATCGGCATCCAAAAGCCGCGACATCTGCCTGACCGACGCAACCACCGTTTCTTCGGTTGCACAGCCGTGCATTTTGACCACCGTCTTCTTGGTGCCGAGGAAGGTAGCCGCTCCCCTTGAGTTAAAGTCGAAGGCAAGGTAAAGCTCCCTTTTAATTCTGTCGACAAGCTCGCGGTTTTCTCCGCCGAACCGTTCGACTATCTCGGCCGCCTTTTTGCCCACCGCCTCGGTGTTTTTGAGCAGAATGTTGCCCGAAAAGCCGTCGGTCACGATGACGTCGGCATATCCCGAGACCATATCGCTGCCCTCGAGGTTGCCCACAAAGTTAATGTCAAGCTGACTGAGCAGCTCGTATGCCTTGAGGGTCAGGGCGTTGCCCTTTTTGGCTTCGCGGCCGACCGACATAATGCCAATACGCGGTTCATCTATTCCGCAGTAGCACTTGGAGAAAACGTTGCCCATCTTGGCAAAGCGGACAAGGTCGTTTTCGGTGCAATCAATGACCGCTCCGCAGTCTACGATGCACACCAGTTCCTCATTCGCGCAGGGCAAGGCACTGCAAAGGGCAGGAAACTTTATGGAATTGAGCAAGCCGAGCCTGCAAATAGAGCCGACCAGCAGGGCTCCCGTATTACCCGCAGAAATGAGTCCAACGCAGAGGTCATCCTGCTTCAACCGCTGATATGCAAGAGCGATCGAGCTCTCGTCCCTGCCTCCGAAGATGCAGGCCGCAGGCTCATCGTTGGTTATATAGTCGGTGGTGTGCATCACCTCGTACATATCCTCTGCAATGCCCTCTTGCCGCATAATACGGCCGATAAGCTCGGAGTCTCCCACCAAAACAGGAAATATCTTTTCTTCTTTTATTGCTGAGGCAATACCCCTTATAACCACCTCGGCGCCATTGTCCGCACCGTAGGTATCAACAACGATCTTTCTCATACTCTACCCTATTCAAGTGAAATAATGTAATCGTATACCTCCTGCTCGCCGCTTATAAAGCCGATGTCGGCGAGGGGGTATTTTTCCTCCAAGAAGCTCTTGAAGGCTTCGGCCTCGGTTGAGTCCACCGACTTGCCGTAGAAAACGATGATGACCTCGCTGTTTTCCTCGTCGACCACCCTCTCGACAAGTTGTTTGGCAACGGAGGCTCTGTCGTCGGAGCAAAGGAGTATTTCCTTATTCTTTATGCCGATATACGCATCCTTTTTAACGTCGACGCCGTTCATCACGGTATCACGGGTGGCTGTGGTAACGTAGGCCGAAACAACTGTGCCCAGCCCCGAACTCATATCCTCGATAAGCTCGTCGACGCTGTCGCACCAGAGATTCATCATAGAAAGGGCACTGTAACCCTCAACGATCGACTTGGTGGGCAGGACGTGGACGTTGCCCTTCTTGTAAAGCTCGGCCGCCTGCTTTGCCGTCAGGATTATGTTGGAATTGTTGGGCAAAACAACGATGTTCTCGGCATCGAATTTATCAAACGCGTTCAAGAAGGCATCGACCGACGGGTTGGCCGTCTGTCCGCCGTTTATGACTACGGTTGCGCCGATGTTATAAAAATAATCGATTATTCCCTGACCTTGTGCAACGGCAACGATCAGGTACTTGACCTTTTCTTTCTCCTCTTTCTCCTCGACCTTGGTCTCGCTGTGCTGGACCGACATATTCTCGATCTTTATGGTTACGAGTTCACCGAAGCTTCTCGCATATTCCAGCACCTTTTCGGGAGTAAAGGTATGGATATGTATCTTCACGATGGAGCCGTTTGACACCACGACGATGGAGTCGCCCATATCCTCAAGCGGCTTTACGAAGGCATCCTTGGAAAAGGCGGAGATATCGGTCTTGGCGTTCATAAGCTGGAGTATAAATTCGGTGCAGTAGCCGTATTCCATAACGCTGTCAGGGCCGAAATCGGTTGCACTGACCGAAGGCTGAGAATTGAACT